>NZ_JBJNRJ010000014.1:59693-99871 GCF_046233715.1 Trujillonella humicola
CCCCCCCCCCCCCCCCCCCCCCCCCCCCCCCCCCCCCCCCCCCCCCCCCCCCCCCCCCCCCCCCGCCCCCCCGCGCGCCCCCCCCCCCCCCCCCCCCCCCCCCCCCCCCCCCCCCCCCCCCCCCCCCCCCCCCCCCCCCCCCGCGGCATCAGCCGGCGAAGGGGCGCTCCCGGGCCAGTTCCTCCTTGGCGACGCCGCGGATGTGGACGGCGTCGGGCCCGTCGACGATCCGCAGCGTGCGTGCGCTGGCGTAGAAGCGGGCCAGGACCGTGTCGTCGCTGACGCCGGCGCCGCCGTGGACCTGGATGGCCCGGTCGATCACGTCGAGCGCGACCTTGGGGGCGGCCACCTTGATCGCGGAGATCTCGGTCTTCGCGCCCTTGGCCCCGTACTTGTCGATCAGGTCGGCGGTCTTGAGGACGTAGAGCCGGGCCTGGTCGATCTCGATCCGGGAGAGCGCGATCGCCTCCCGGACGGTGCCCTGGTCGGCCAGCGGACGGCCGAAGGCGACGCGGCTCTTGGTGCGCTCGACCATGAGGGCCAGGGCGCGCTCGGCCATGCCGATGGCGCGCATGCAGTGGTGGATCCGGCCGGGGCCGAGCCGGGCCTGGGCGATCATGAAACCGTCGCCCTCGCCGGCGAGGAGGTTGCTCACCGGCACGCGGACGTCGGTGAACCGCAGCTCGGAGTGCCCGTGCTGGTCCTGGTAGCCGAAGACCGGCAGGTGCCGGATGATCTCGAAGCCCGGGGTGTCGCGGGGGACCAGGACCATCGACTGCTGCCGGTGCGGCGGGCCGTCGGGGTCGGTCTTGCCCATGACGATGAAGATCTGGCAGCGCTCGTCGGCCGTTCCGGTGATCCACCACTTGCGGCCGTTGATCACGTACTCGTCGCCGTCGCGGACGATCGAGGTCTGGATGTTGCGGGCGTCGGAGGAGGCGACGTCGGGCTCGGTCATCGCGAAGCCGGACCGGATCTCGCCCTCCAGCAGCGGCTCGAGCCACCGCGACTTCTGCTCGGGTGTGCCGAACAGCATGAGGGTCTCCATGTTGCCCGTGTCGGGCGCGCCCACGTTCATCGCCTCGGGAGCGATGACCGGCGACCAGCCGGTGATCTCGGCGACGGAGGCGTACTCGAGGTTGCTCAGGCCGCCGACCTCGTGGTGGAAGAGGTTCCACAGCCCGCGCTTGCGGGCCTCGGCCTTGAGCTCCTCGAGGACCGGCGGGTGCTCGTGGTTGTCGTGCCCGCGCTCGGCGCGCCAGGCGTCGTAGACGGGTTCGGCGGGGAACACGTGCTCGCGCATGAAGTCCCAGGCGCGGGCGCAGACGTCCTCGGCCTTGGCGGAGAGGGCGAAGTCCATGAGCGGACCGTAGAGGCAGCCCGTCGCGACGGCGCGGCGGGGGTGGCCCGCGACACAGCCCGTCGACACGACGGGGCCGGGGCCCTCCGAGGAGGGACCCGGCCCCGGGTGGGACCGCGCCGCGGCCGGCGGCGCGGTCGGTCGGTCAGACGTTCGTGCGGCGGTCCACCGCGGTCCGCACCGGACCGAGTGCGATGACCAGGCCGACGACCGCGGTCACGATGTGCAGGACGTTGTCCGCGGCGTTGAGGTTGAGGAAGTCCCACTCCTCGCCGAGGGCGATGAGGCCGTACACGAACGCGGCGCCGTAGCCGATGGCCAGCAGCCAGCCGTAGGTCCGCGCCCCGGTGAGGGTGCGGGACAGGGCGATGCCCGCGGCGCCGATCAGGATGTGCACGACGTTGTGCATCGGATTGATCATGAAGCCGAGCAGCGTCGCGTCCTCGTGCGCCATCGACGTCCCGTGGCGGTTGCCGAAGAAGTCGTCGAAGCCGGTGATGAAGAACCCGATGATGCCGATCAGCAGGTAGACGACGCCGAAGGCGAGGGCGAGCATCTGCGGCCAGGTCATGCCGGGGCGCGCGGCCCCGGTGTCACGCGAGGAAGCCATGGGTCCTCCAGGGGATCGCCGGTCTCGCCGCGGCTTGACGAGGTGCAGGGGACGCGGTACCCCGTGAGGGCGCCGGGTAACGGCCCTCCCCCGTTCGGAGGACGACCGTTACCGAGCCGTCATCGTCCGGTGGCCTGGTCCGGGCCGCGCGCCGGGCCCCTTCTCCCTGCTGCCGTCTCCGGGCTCCCGTCCCCGTGCCGCCGTTTCGGTGCCGCCGTCTCCGCGCGGCCTTCTGCCTGCCGTCCTGCCCGGGCTGCCCCCGGTCCGCCTGCTCGGCTCGCCGATGGCGTCGCATGCGTTCCGGCCGGCCCGTGTCGCCCGGCAGCTCCTCGCCGGCTCCCTCCGCCGGCCGGAGCGCCCGGCGGTGGGCCCGGGATCAGCCGGCCGTGGTCGGGCGCCGCCGGCGCACCACGAACGGCCCGATGGCCAGGAGGTCGACCGGGGCGGAACCGAAGCACTCCAGCGCGTCGCGCGGGTCGTCCACCATCGGCCGGCCGGCGGTGTTCAGGCTCGTGTTCACCACCACGGGCAGGCCGGTGCGCCGCTCGAAGCACTCCAGCATGCGGGCCACCAGAGGCTCCTCGGTGCGGTCGACGGTCTGGATGCGCGCCGTCCCGTCGACGTGCGTGACGGTCGGGATGCGGTCCTTCCACTCCGGCGCCACGTCGTGGACGAAGAGCATGTAGCGGGAGGGGATCGGCCCGCGGCTGAAGATCTCCGTCGCCCGCTCGGCCAGCACCATCGGGGCCACCGGGCGGAACTGCTCGCGGCCCTTGACGTCGTTCATCCGCTCCAGGTTGGCCTCGTACCCGGGGTGGGCCAGCAGCGACCGGTGGCCCAGCGCTCGGGGGCCGAACTCGCTGCGTCCCTGGAACCAGGCGACGATCCCGTTGCTCGCCAGCACCTCGGCCACGGCGTCGGCGACGTCGCGCGGTCGCTCGTACTCGATGGCGGCCGTGTCGAGCCACTGCTCGATGTCGTCGTCGGACCACCCTCGGCCGAGGTCGGCGCCGGGCATCGGCTGCGTCGTCTCGCCCAGCCCGCGAGCGACGTGCAGCGCGCTGCCCAGTGCCGTCCCGGCATCCCCGGCGGCCGGCTGCACCCACACGTGCTCGAAGGGTGTCTCGGCGAAGATCCGGGTGTTGGCGACGCAGTTGAGCGCCACGCCCCCGGCCAGGGTCAGCGTCCGGTCACCCGTGCGCTCGTGCAGCCATCGGGCCAGATCGAGCAGCACCTCCTCGACCCGCTGCTGGACGCTCGCGGCGAGGTCGGCGTGGTCGGCCGTCCACTCGTCGCCCTTGGTCAGCCGGGGGGCGTAGGCGGAGAAGTCGATCCGCGGCGTGCGGAATCCGCCGTCGTCCGTGGCGACGATCAGCTCCGACAGCTCGCCGAGGAAGCGCGGCTTGCCGTACGAGGCCATCGCCATGACCTTGAACTCGTCGCTGCTGCGCAGGAAGCCCAGGTGGTCGGTGAGGTCCTCGTACAGCAGACCGATCGAGTGGGGGAGCGCCTGGCCGGCGAGGATCTCGAGCTGTCCGTCGGTGTAGCGGCCGGCGAGGTGGCTGTGGGCCTCGCCGCGGCCGTCGAGGACCAGGACCGAGTTGTCCTGCGTCGGGGCGGCCAGGCCGGCGGAAGCGGCGTGTGCCACGTGGTGCTTGACGTAGCGCACCTTGGCGGGGTCCAGCCCGGGCAGTGCGTGGGCGAGGAACGCGGGCGCCTTCTCGGCGTACATCTTGCGCATGACGTCGCCGGGGTCGTTCAGGCCGGACTCCTCCGGCGTCCCCATCAGTGCGGGGTCGAAGGAGTAGGCGACGGCGTCGAGGTCCTCCGGATGCAGGCCCGCCTCGGCGAGGCACCACGCGGCCGACAGCTCCGGGAGCTCCCAGGCGCTCCAGGGGAGGGGGCGCTTCCCGTGCTTGCGCCGGCTGAACCGCTCCTCCTCCGCGGCGGCCACGATCCGGCCGTCGACGACCAGCGCCGCCGCCGGGTCGTGGTAGATCGCGTTGATGCCCAGGACCTTCACGCGTGCACTCCTGTCTCCCGGGCGCCGCGCCCGGCTCATCGGCTTGATCATCGGGGCGACGGGCGGAGTCCGCAGGCCGAGCCGCCCATCGGGGTGGGTCAGGCGGAGCCGCGTGGCTGCAGCAGGTCGTTGTCGAGGACGGCGGCCAGCGCCAGCGTCTTGTAGCCGACCTCGTCGAACAGGACGACCAGCCGGTCGTCCTCGACGCGCATGACGATTCCTGGGCCCCACTCCGTGTGCTCCACGGATGTCTGCGCGGGGAAGGGATTGCCGTCGTCCCCGGCGGCGGGCTGCTCGCTGGAGAGACCGGCCGAGCAGTTGTCGCAGTTGCCGCAGGGTTCCTCGAGCTGCTCGCCGAAGTAGCCCAGGAGGAACTGCCTCCGGCACTCGGTCGTCTCGGCGTAGCCGCGCATCATCTCGACGCGGCTCTGGTCGACCCGCTCGTGGTGCTCGGCCAGCTCGCGGGCCGCGGCGGCGGCGTCGGCAGGGCTGGGAGCGCCGTCGGCCGGGTGGGCGGCGCCCTCCTCGTCGAGGACGACGGCGGACACCTGCTCCAGCAGGTTGAGGTCACGCGCGAGGGGGGTGGCGCCGCGGCCGGTCTCCTCGCGCAGCTGCTTGATCTCCACGCCGTCGTCGAGGCCGGCGGCCGGTGCGGCAGCCACGAGACCGGCGACCTGCTGCAGCTCCTCCTCCGCAGGTGCGCCGGCGGCGAAGAAGCGGCGCAGGCCGAGGTCCTCCTGGCGGTAGACCAGCACGGCCAGGGCCGGCTCGCCGTCCCGGCCCGCGCGCCCGATCTCCTGGTAGTAGCTGTCGACCGAGTCGGCCGGTTCGGCGTGCACGACGAAGCGCGTGTCGGGCTTGTCGATGCCCATGCCGAAAGCGGTCGTGGCCACGACGACGTCCAGCTCGTCGTCCATGAAGGCCCGCTGGGTGTCCTCGCGGTCGGCCTTCCGCAGGCCTGCGTGGTAGGCCCGCGCCCGCAGTCCGCGTTCGGTGAGGTCGGTGGCGAGTTCCTCGGTGCCCTTGCGGGTGGCGCTGTAGACGATCCCGGGCACGCGGCCCTCGCCGATCTCGCTCAGGACCCGGTCGAGCACGGCCTGGTGCTTGCCGGATGCGTCGGCGTGCTGCTCCACCTCCAGGCGGATCTCCGGCCGGTCGAAGCCGGCCACGACCACGGCCGGGTCCCGCATCCCGAGCCGCTCGACGATCTCCGCACGTACCGGCGGAGCAGCCGTGGCGGTCAGTGCCAGCACGGTGGGGTGCCCCAGTTGCTCGACGACCGCACCCAGGCGCAGGTAGTCGGGCCGGAAGTCGTGGCCCCAGGCGGATACGCAGTGCGCCTCGTCCACGACGAACAGGGCGGGGGAAGCAGCCGCGACGGCATCGACGACCTCCGGCTTGGCGAGCTGCTCCGGAGCGAGGAAGAGGTAGCGGACCGTTCCGTCCGCGAGTCCCTCCAGGGCCTCGCGCTGGTCGCCAGCCGACATGCTGGAGTTGAGCTGGGCCGGGGAGCCGGTCAGCCCCTTCACATCGGTGAGTCGCTCCACCTGGTCCCGCTGCAAGGCGATGAGTGGGGAGACGACGAGTACCGGCCCGTCGAGCAGTTGGCCGGCGATCTGGTACACGGCCGTCTTGCCGGCACCGCTCGGCAGGACCCCCAGGGTGTCGCGGCCGGACAGCACCGCTTGCATGGCCTCCTCCTGGCCCGGCCGGAGCTCCTCGTAACCGAGGACGTCGCGGGCGACCTCCCGGAGCCGTCGGGTGCGGACGGAGGCGGAGGCCCCTGCGGGGTTCTTCTCGGTCGGGCGTGGAGGCACCGGCCCCTCGTCCCCGGTGGATCGCTGCGGCAAACGATGCGCCGGTAGGACGAGGGTCGGCCGTGGGGCACGTGGTCGTGAGGGCAGTCCGTCCATGTGCCCACGATGGCTGGCCCGGCGGACGACGCGGGTCTGCCCGTCCACAGGCCCCGCCGTTGTCCACAGCAGTGTCTTTGCTGGTCAGGTGCCCGTCGAGGCGCTAGTATCGAACACGTGTACGAGGCCTCGGCGGTTGACGGTGGCGGTGTCCTGTCGCCGGTCGAGGTTGCCGTGGGCGAGTTGGTCGAGGGGTTGGCGGACAGTCGCTGGGAGGTTCGCCGGCCACCTGGTCAGTGGATCCTGGAGGCGTTCCACCCGCACGGGAGCGGCGCGCTGGTTGCCGCGGTCGGTCGCGCGCTGGCGGAGTCGGCGGCGGCAGAGACCCCGTCCCCCTCGTCGCCCGCCTCCTCCACGTCCGCTTCGTCCCCGCCGTCCACCTCGTCCACCGCGTCTTCCACGTCCACCTCGTCGGGTGGGGCCGCGTCAGCGTCTGCGCTGTCAGGAGGAGCCGCGCACGCTGCCCCGTCGGGCGATGGCATCGCGTCTTCTGCGGTGTCCGCCGATGGCCCCGCGGTGGAGGTGCCGCCTGCTGACGGTGCGGCGGTCGGTGCGCCGGTCGGCGCGGTGGTGCCGTCTGCGGCTGGTGTGACGTCGGTGGATGGGCGGGTGCGGTTGCTGGAGGAGGGGGCGGGCTGGCTGGACGTGGCGGTGGATCTGGAGCGGGGGTTGGCGCAGTTGGCCGGGGCGCGGGTGCGGGCGGTGGCGGCGTTCGCGCGGTGCCGGCCGGCGGCCTGGGACCGGCAGCCCGGGGAGGTGGGGGCGGCGTCGGCGGCGTCGCGGGCGGCGCGGCCGGCGGTGGTGGCGGCGGTGAGTGAGTGGGCCGCCGATGAGCTGGGCGCGCGGTTGCGGTTGCCCGGGCCGGCCGCGGCGGAGTTGCTGGTCGAGGCGGTGGAGCTGGTGGAGCTGTTGCCGGGCACGCTGGCGGCGTTGGAGGCCGGGGACATCTCCTGGGCGCAGGCGCGGGCGTTGGTGGAGTTGCTGCGGCCGGTGGCGGTGGGCAAGAAGGCGGCGGTGGAGGCGCGGGTGTTGCCGCGGGCGCCGGGGCAGACGGTGACCCAGTTGCGCCAGTGCACCCGGCGGGCGATCGCCCGGATCGACGCCGATGCGTTGCTGCGCCGGCTGGAGCAGGCCATCCGGGAGCGGAAGGTGACCCGCCAGGCCGGGCAGGACGGGATGGCGGTGTTGTCGGCGTGGCTGCCCGCGCCGGTGGCGCGGGCCTGCTGGGAGGTGCTGCGCGCCCACGCCCGGGCGTGCGCGGTCGACGCGGAGGGGCGGGCGGATCCGCGCAGCCTGGATGAGCGGATGGCCGACTGCCTGGCCGATCTGATCCTGCGCCCCGACGCCGCCGGCCGCTCTCCGGTGCAGGTGCTGCTCACGCTGGTGGCCTCGGTGGACACGCTGACCGGGACCGGGCCCGACGCCGATGAGCCCGGTGAGCTGGAGACAGACACGGTGCCGGCGGCGCTGGTCCGCGAGCTGGCCCACACCCTGGGCCTGCTGCCCCGCCCCATGACCCAGACCACTCCCGGCGCCCCGGCCGACCCGGCCGACCCGGCCGACCCGGCCGACCCGACCGACCCGGCCGACCCCGCCGACCCGGCCGAGGCGGCTGATCCGGGCGATCCGACTGACCCGGCCGAGCCGGCCGAGGCGGGTGAGGCCGCGCCGGGCGCAGACGACCGCGCCGGGGACGGCTCGGAGGAGCGCAACACCGGCACCGGCACCGGCACCGGTGCCCGACCTGATTCCGCCGCCGGAGGCGACAGCAGCGGCGGCGACACCGAGGGCGCGGGCGACGGCAGCGGCGGCGACGGGGACACCGAGGGCGAGGACGACGACGCCGGCGGCGGTGGCGCCGAAGCCGGTCGTGTCCGCGGCGCCGAGGACCTGCCCGCTCGTGCCGAGCCGACCCCCACGGAGCCGACCCCGGCAGAACAGGCCCTCTCGGGCCCGACCTCGGTAGAGCCGAGCCCGGCCGGCCCGGCCCCGGCCGAGCCGGCCTCGGCAGAGCCGGCCCCGGCGGGGCCGATCCCAGCGGAGGGCGCGGCGGAGGGTGCCGCGGGGCTTCCCGCGGCGCAGGTCGCAGCGGGCACGCGCGCTTCCGCCGCGCTGGCCGCCGCCGCCGCCGCACCGCCCGGCCCGGCCGGGCAGGCCGCAACCGCCGGGGCCCGGCAGGCGCTGGCCGCACTGCTGGACCTGCGCCGGCTCACCGACACCGCACTGGCCCAACGCCCCCGCATCGCCGTCGTCGACAACCTCACCGGCTGCCTGCTGGCCCTCACCGACAGCATCCAGCTGCGCGCAGCAGCCCGCGACGGCGCCGGGCTGAGCCCACCACCGGACACCGACGGCTACCGCCCCTCGGCCCCACTGGACCGGTTCGTCCGGCTACGCGACCGCCGCTGCCGCTTCCCCGGCTGCCGCGCCCGCGCCCGCCGCGGCGACCTGGACCACCGCGTTCCCCACCCGCTGGGCCCCACCGCCCACCACAACCTGGAAAGCCTCTGCGAGCACCACCACCGGCTGTCCCACCAAGCACCGGGCTGGCAACTGGGCGGCTGCTCCGACGGCGGCCTGGTCTGGACCCTGCCCGGCGGCACCACCATCACCACCGTCCCACCCCGCTTCGGCACCGACGACGGCAGCCAACCCACCCCCACCAGCACCGACCCGGCCAGCGACGACCTGTCCAGCGACGACCTGCTGCGCGACGACATCCCCTGGTACCGCCTCACCCCCACCCAACGCCGCGAACGCATCCGGCTCGCCGTCTGCGGACGACCGGCCCGCCCCGGCGACCCACCCGCACCCTTCTGACCCGACGCATCCCGGGTCGAGCGCGTACCGCGCAGGAACCGAGCAGCACGTTCCGGCAGGTGGACGGGCGCAGATGTCAGGCAGTCAGGCGTGGTGCGGTGGATCAGGACGGCAGGGGACGCCTGCGAGTGAGGTCGGCGGAGTCGGCGGCCTGACGCCCCGACCACCACCCCGACCGGTCGACCGACGTCGTCCGGCGCGTCCGCAGGCGGGGGAACAGGTCCTCGAACGCCCGGGTGACGGCGGCCTCTCGGTGGCGCAGCACCGGCGACAGATCGGTTCCGCTGGCCGCCGCCGCGTGAGCCGTGGCGGCCCGGCGGCTGTGCGCGAGGCGCTCGCCGATGCGCACGGCATAGGCCAGGAGGAAGGCCCGCCGGAACCCGCGGGACCGGGTGTGCGCGTCGCCGTTCCGCCCGGCCGTCGTCAGCGCCCGCCCCGCCTGCACCAGGAGCGACGTGACCAGCAGCTCGACCACGTCGAGATCGGTCGGCCGTCCCACGGCCACGGCGATCCCGAGCGAGCCGAACCAGGCGGCGCGCACGCCGTTGGTCGCCGCGACCGCCTGCACCAGGTGCATCTTGGCGTCGAGGTAGGGCGGCTCCAGGTGCAGCCGCCGCTCGGTGACCCCACTCGCACCGTGCCGGCCGGTGGTCAGCCCCTCGCAGGTCCCCTGAGCCTCGAGCAGAGCCGAGTCGACCGCATGTGCCGCCATCAGCTCCTGCGCCTTGGCCGTCAGCGCCTCCGCCTCCTCCGGGAAGTCCGTGGACTCGGCCTTGGCCAGCAGCGACCGGATGCGGCGCAGTGCCCGGGCGGAGTCCAGCCTCGGAGGCTCGGGCACCCGTTCCGGCCCGGCGGCGGAGGCAGCCCCCCAGCGGGACGGCGGGTCCCCCAGGTGCGGGAGCGGCGGCAACCGGCCGACGGACAGCACCAGGCGGAGCACCTCGTCCGGCCGCGCCGGGACCGCCCCCGCAGGGCCCGCCGCGAGGCCGGCGACGTCCCGGAGCTGCCGACGCCACTCCTCCGGCACGTCCACGCGCCCGCTGAGGGCCTCGACGCCGGCCACGGCCGCGGCTGCGGCGAGCCCGACCAGGGTCGGCTCCAGTCGTCGCACCGCGTGCACCAGGTCCGCCGGGCGCCACCCTCGCTCCCACGCGCCGGCGACGGCGTCGAGCAGGCGAGGGTCGAGGGGTGGCGTCCGGGTCATGGTCGGCAGCCTGCGCCGCGCCCCGACGAGCCGCCGCGGGGCTTGTGGATGGCAGGGACGCATCCACAGGCGCCCGCTCGGGGGTGACGCCTCCGGCTCGGTGGTGGTGAGCCGGGACGTCGCTACGGTCCTGCCATGGCCACCTATCGCATCGCCGAGGCGGCCGAGCTCCTCGGCGTCAGCGACGACACCGTCCGCCGGTGGGTCGACAGCGGCCGCCTCGCCGCATCCCGCGAGGCCGGCGGGCCGGCGGTGGTCGACGGGGAGGCCCTCGCGGAGGTCGCCGCCCGGCTGCACGACGCGCCGGAGCCGGGCACGACCCGGTCCTCGTCGGCGCGCAACCGGTTGAGCGGCATCGTCACCCGCGTCGTCCGCGACACCGTGATGGCGCAGGTCGAGATCCAGGCCGGACCCTTCCGGCTGGTGTCCCTGATGTCCCGCGAGGCGGCCGACGAGCTCGGGTTGGAAGTCGGCGTGCGCGCGGTGGCCACCGTCAAGGCGACCCAGGTGAGCGTCGACGTGCCCTGAGCGCCCGTCCGGCCAGGGCAGGAACGACCGGGAGGCCCGCGTCCTCCCGGCGAGCACGGCCTCCGTCGACCTCCCGCGGACCACCACGGGAACCGCGCGGGCAGGCGCGGCCCTCGACGGCCTCGTGTGTCACCGCCGCCCTCGCCACCCCTCCGGTCCCCGGGGCACCGACCTCGGCCGTGCTCGGCGCGGTGCCGTGGGATCGGCGGCACCGCGCCGTGGAGCCGGCTCCGGGAGGGCCGGGCACGAGGTCCTCCTGCGACCATCCGCACGGGCGGACCACCATGCCTCCCATGGACCGCATCCGCGGAACCGGGTGCGCTACCTTGCCGCAGGTGCGGGCACGCGGCCCGCCGGGAGGGGTGGGGATCATGCACCGTCGCCTGCTGGGTGCCGTCTCCTGCGCCCTGCTGCTGGGGCTCGCCGCCTGCGGTGGGTCGGACGACGGCGGAACCGACGCCGACACCTCGCCGGCGACCGGAGCCGAAGGCCGGCTCGAGGGGACCCTCACCGTCTTCGCGGCCGCCTCGCTGACCGACGTCTTCACCGACCTCGGTGAGCAGCTCGAGGCGGACAACCCCGACCTCGACGTGCGGTTCAACTTCGCCGGCAGCTCCGCCCTCGCCACCCAGATCACCCAGGGCGCGCCGGCCGACGTCTTCGCCTCGGCCAATCCGGGGCAGATGGCCGTCGTCACCGACGCCGGGCTGGCGGACGGCGAGCCGGAGGTCTTCACCTCCAACGTCCTGCAGATCGCCGTCCCGGCGGGCAACCCGGCCGGCATCACCGGCCTGGCGGACTTCGAGCGCGAGGAGCTGGCGCTCGCCGTCTGCGCACCCGAGGTCCCCTGCGGAGCGGCGGCCGAGGACGTCTTCGCGGCCGCGGGCGTGACCGCCGTCCCCGACACGCTGGAGGAGGACGTCCGCGCCGCCCTGACGAAGGTCGAGCTCGGTGAGGTCGACGCCGCGCTGGTCTACGCCACCGATGTCGCGGCCGCCGGCGACTCCGTCGAGGGGATCGCGTTCCCCGAGGCCGAGGACGCCGTCAACGACTACCCCGTGTGCGTCCTCACCGAGGCCCCGAACCCGGACGCCGCCCGGGCCTTCGTCGACCTCGTGCGCTCCGGCGAGGGGCAGGCCGCGCTCGCCGACGCCGGCTTCCGCGCCCCGTGACCCCTCCGGAGAGGCTGCGACGCCCGGTCCGGCGCCGCAGGAGGCGCACCCGCGAGGGGGGCGTCCCGCTCCCCCTGCTGGTCCCCGCGGTCCTGGCGATCGCCTTCCTCGTCCTCCCCCTGGCCGGGCTGCTGATCCGGACGCCCTGGAGCGACCTGTGGCCGCAGCTCACCAGCCCCGGCGTGGGCGAGGCGCTGCGGCTGTCCCTGGTCTCGGCCACCCTCGCCACCGGGATCTCCCTGGTCCTGGGTGTGCCGCTGGCCTGGGTGCTCGCCCGGTCCCGGATCCGCGGCCGCGGAGTGCTGCGCGCCCTCGTCACGGTGCCGCTGGTGCTGCCCCCGGTCGTCGGCGGGGTGGCGCTGTTCCTCGTGCTGGGCCGCCAGGGCATCATCGGCCGCTGGCTCGACGAGGCCTTCGGGATCACCATCCCGTTCACGACGACCGCGGTGGTGATCGCGGGGACGTTCGTGGCGATGCCGTTCCTCGTCATCAGCGTCGAGGGCGCGCTGCGGGCGGCCGATGCCCGCTACGAGGAGGCCGCGGCCACCCTGGGCGCCGACCGGTGGACGACGTTCCGCCGGGTCACCCTCCCCCTCGTGACGCCGGGCATCGCCGCGGGAGCCGTCCTGTGCTGGGCCCGCGCGCTCGGCGAGTTCGGCGCCACGATCACCTTCGCCGGCAACTTCCCCGGGACGACGCAGACGATGCCGCTGGCCGTCTACCTGGCGCTCCAGCGCGACCCCGAGTCCGCCATCGTCCTGTCGCTGGTGCTGCTGACCGTCTCCATCGCCACGCTCTTGCTCCTGCGGGGCCGGTGGCTCGGTCGCGCCGGTGCCGCGCCGTGAGCCTCGCCGCCACGATCGACGTCCGGCGCGGCGGGTTCCACGTGGAACTCGACGTGCAGGTGGCCGACGGCGAGGTGCTCGCCGTCCTCGGCCCCAACGGTGCCGGGAAGTCCACGCTGCTGCGGGTGCTGGCCGGGTTGCTCCCGCCGGACGACGGCCGGGTCGAGGTGGACGGCGAGCTCTGGGACGACGTCGCCGCCGGCATCCACCTCCCGCCGCACCGCCGCCGGCTCGGCATGGTCTTCCAGGACCACCTGCTGTTCCCGCACCTCACCGTGATCGACAACGTCGCCTTCGGGCTGCGCACCCGCGGCGCCGGACGTCGGCAGGCCCGCGAGGTGGCCGCCTCCTGGCTCGCACGGGTGGAGCTGGCCGAGTTCGGCCGGCGCCGGCCCGGGCAGCTCTCCGGAGGCCAGGCCCAGCGGGTGGCCCTCGCGCGCGCCCTGGCCGGGGAACCGGCCCTGCTCCTGCTCGACGAGCCCCTGTCGGCGCTGGACGCCCGCACCCGTCTCACCGTCCGCGCCGAGCTGCGGCGCCACCTCGGCGCGTTCCTCGGCAGCGCCGTGCTGGTCACCCACGACCCGGTCGACGCGATGGCCCTGGCCGACCGGGTGGTCGTCGTCGAGGAGGGCCGGGTCGTGCAGGCCGGCCCGCCCGGGGAGGTGGCCCGCCGGCCGCGCACCGACTACGTCGCCCGCCTGGTCGGGCTGGCGCTGCTGCCGGGCACCGGCGGGGGGACGACGGTGCACCTGGACGGCGGCGGCAGCGTCGCGGTGGCCGGCGAGGTGTCCGGCCCGGTCTTCGCCGCCGTCCGTCCCGAGTCGGTCGCGCTCTACCGGGACCCGCCGCACGGCAGCCCGCGCAACGTGTGGCCGGTGCGGCTGGCCAGCGCCACCCCGCACGGCGCGACCGTGCGCTGCGAGCTCGACGGGGAGGTGCCCCTGCTCGCCGACGTCACCGCCGCCGCGTTCGCCGAGCTCGGCCTGGCGCCCGGCGCGGCCCTGTGGGCCAGCGTCAAGGCCTCCGAGGTCGCGGTCTACGCGCGCTGAGAGGGTGGGGCATGACCTGCGCCGCACTCGTCCTCGCCGCCGGTGGCGGCCGCCGGTACGGCATGCCCAAGGCGCTGGTCGAGTACGAGGGGAGCCTGCTGGTCGAGCGGGCGGTCCGGACGGCGCGTGCGGTCTGCGATCCGGTGCTCGTCGTCCTGGGCGCCCGCGCGGTCGACGTCTGGCGGACGGCGGACCTCGACGGCGCGACCGTGCTGGCCAACCCCGACTGGGAGACCGGGATGGCCTCCTCGCTGCGCACCGGGCTCGACGGGCTGCGCTCCTGGCCCGTGGTGCCGGGGCGGGCGGGTGGGGGAGCCATCGACGCCGTCCTGGTGACCCTCGTCGACATGCCTGGCATGACCCCCGCGGCGTTGCAGCGGGTCGCCGCCCTCGCCGCGCCGGACGCGCTGGCGGTCGCCAGCTACGACGGCGTCCGCGGCCATCCCGTGCTGCTCGGCCGCGAGCACTGGGCCGGGGTCGCCGCGACGGTGACCGGCGACGAGGGTGCCCGCCGCTACCTCGCCGCGCAGTCGGCCACCGGAGGAGTCACCGAGGTCGACTGCACCGGCCTGGCGGATCCGGTCGACCTGGACGTACCGCCCGGCGGGGTACCGTCGGCCCCGTGACCAGCCCGATGATCGCCCGGGTCGTCGACGCGCCGCTCTCGGTCGCCGAGCACGAGGAGGCGGTCTCGGACAAGTCGGCCGGCGCCGTCGTCTCGTTCGCCGGCGTCGTCCGCGATCACGACGGCGGCCGCTCGGTGACCGAACTGGAGTACGTCGGGCATCCCAGCGCCGCCGACGTCATCGTGGAACTCGCCGAGGAGTTCGCCGCCCGGCCGGGGGTGCAGGCGGTCGCCGTCTCGCACCGCGTCGGGGTGCTGGGCATCGGCGACGTCGCCCTGGCCTGCGCGGTGAGCGCGGCCCACCGCGGCGCGGCCTTCACGGCCTGCGCCGAACTGGTCGACGAGGTGAAGAAGCGGCTGCCGATCTGGAAGCGCCAGGTCTTCACCGACGGCGAGGAGGAGTGGGTCGCCTGCCCCTAGTCTAGGGCGTCCAGGAGGGTGGGGGCGGGAGCCGCACCCACCCGCGGGCCCGCCTACGCGGGGCTGCCGGCCTCCCGCGGCCGCGGCGGCTCCGGCACCGGGCCGGGATCCATCCCCGCCGCGAGCAGCGAGCTCAGCAGTCGCGCGACGAGCTCGACCAGAGGCAGGTCCCGCGTCGCGCTGAGCGGGCGGGCCCGCGAGCCGACCCCGCAGACGGTCCCGAACAGCCCGAGGTCCGGGCCGACGACGGGTACGCCGATGTAGGCCGCCACCGCGAGCCCGTTGGGCAGCGTGCGGGTGGCGTACTCGGGGACGGCGGCGGTGACGGTCGCGACCCGCGGCGCCGTCCCGCTCACCATCTGGCGGCAGAAGCTCTCCGCCCACGGGAGGCTGGCGCCGGGGCGGACGGCCCCCGCCGGTCGCGAGCACAGGACGACCTGCCGGTCCCCGACGACGCGGGTGACCATCCAGACGTCCCACGACGAGTGCGTGTGCAGGTACTCCAGGGCGCCGCCGGCTGCGGCCGACCAGTCGCGCCAGGGCGCCATGTCCGCGATCCCTGGAAGTGGCATACCCGCATGCGTTACCCGGACGGGGCGGGGACATTCACCCCGGCGGGGTCCCGGAACCGGCGTGACCGGATCGGCCCGTGCACAGGCGAGCACCACCGCGCAGGCCGGGAGGAGTGGAGGGCGGCCGGGAGAAGTGCAGGGCCGGGAGGGGTGCGGGCCAGGAGGAACAGCCGGTCAGCGCGCGGGGAGCAGGGCAGGTAAGGGTGATCGCCTCCTGCTCACTGCGTCGCGTCAGCGCTCCCCGCCCCTGACCGCGGCTGTGGAGGCGCCGCAGTCAGGCGGCAGCCCGGGACATGGCACACCCGGAGCCTGCGTCGCGGTCAGTCGGTGAGGCCGTGGAGGAAGGTGAGTGCCCGCTGCCAGAGCAGTTCCGCGGCACCGGGGTCGTACTCGGTGGGCAGGCTCGGGTCGGTGAAGAGGTGGCCGGTCCCCGGATAGTCGAACGTCTCGACCCGACCGCCGCCACGGCTGGCGTCCGCCGCCACGGCGTCGATCCACTCCTGACGGCGGAAGGGGTCGTCCAGGCTGTAGTGGATCTGCACGGAGAGGCCCGTCGGCCAGGCCGCCGCGCCCAGCACGTCCAGCGGCAGCGCGCCGGAGAAGAGCAGCAGCCCGGAACAGCGGCGACGAGTGGCGACGTACTCGGCGATGCCGGCGCCGTTGGAGAACCCGGCCGCGACAAACCCGTCGGGCAGTTCCGAGACGCCGTCCAGCGCGGCCTGCATGAGGGCCGGGAAGCCGACCCGTTCCGTGTAGGCGATCCCCTCCGCGTAGTCGTCGAAGACCAGTCCGTCGTACTGGTCGACCACCGTGGCCTGGTGGCCGGCGGCTCGGAAGCGGTCTGCGGCCTCATCGATCCCGGGGCGGACCCCGAGGGCTGAGTGGAACAGGGCGATCGACGTCATGACAGGACTGTGCGTCGCTCCTGGTGCCACCGTGCTGTCACCGATGCTGCGACGATCTCCGGGTGAACCGCACCGACCGGCTGTACGCGCTCGGTGAGGAGTTGCGCCGGGCCGGGCCCCGCGGTCGGACCTCGGGGTGGCTCGCCGGGTGGCTGGAGGTGTCGGTCCGGACGGTCAAGCGCGACGTCTCCGCGCTGCAGCAGGCCGGTGTGCCCATCTGGGCCACGGGCGGTCCCGGTGGCGGGTACGTGCTGGATGCGGCGGCCACCCTGCCGCCGGTCAACCTCACGCCCGCGCAGGCGGTCGCGGTCGCTGTGGCACTTGCCGGGGCGCCGGACGCGCCTTTCGCTGTCGACGGCCGCGCGGCGCTGCAGAAGGTGCTCGACGTCATGGGCCCGACGGCCCGCACCGAGGCCGAACGGCTGGCCGATCGGGTGTGGATCCGCGGCACGTCCACGACACGCCCGGACGGCGCCGCCGTGGTCGAGGAGGCGCTGGCCCAGCGTCGGGTGGTGGCCCTGCGCTACCGGGACCGGCACGGCACAGTGACCCGCCGACGGGTCGAGCCGCACCTGATCGCCCGAACCGGTGACCGCTGGTACCTCGTCGCCTGGTGCCGTGAGCGGGACGCGCCCCGCTGGTTCCGCTGGGATCGCATCGAGAGCGCCGCCCTCACGACCGAGCCCGCCCTCCCGAGGGATCCGGCCCTCTACGGCACCCCGCCCCCCGACGCCCACGCCGTCGGGCAACACGCCCGGGGACGCACATCGGGTCCACCGGAGGCACCGGACGCGGTCAGGACGTCAGGCGGTCCCGTCCGGAGTGGGCCCGCTCGGGGGAGCGCTGCCGCCCGCCGGTGAGCCGGTCTGTCTCCTGCGGCGCCGGCCTCAGCGCGCGCCGGCCAGGCCGTCGTCCCCGTGCCGGTGGGTCCCGTCGCCCTCGTCGCGCTCGGCGGCCTCCTCCTCGGCCTCGCCCTCCAGCCGCCGCGCCTCGCCCTCCAGCCGCCGCGCCTCGCCGTCCAGCGTGGCGGCTGCGTCGCCGTGGGACTCCCCGTACAGCTCCTCGGCACGCCCGAACAACTGCTCGGCCTTGGCCTTGGCCTTGTCGAAGAAGCTCATGGGATCACCCTCCTGCGAACGGCGGCAGCACGTCGACGACGGCGCCGGGAGCGAGCGCGGTCCGCGGGTCGCGGGCCTGCGCCCCGTCCACCAGGAACGAACAGGCGGTCAGGATGCGTTCCAGCCGCTCGCCGTGGGCGCCGGCCATCTGCCGGACGAGCTCCTCGAGCGTCGCCGCCGTCCGCGTCTCGGTCTCCACCCCGGCGGCCGCGCGGGCGCCGGCGAAGTACCGCACCGTGACGGTCACCTCACCCGCCGATCGCCGACATCGGCCGGCTGGGCTGCAGGAAGCTGGGGTCGTCGATGCCGTGCCCGGGCAGCTTGCCCAGGGTGGCGCTCCGCCACCGGTCGGCGAGCTCCTCGTCGGTGGCCCCCGCCCGCAACGCCGTCCGCAGGTCGGACTCCTCGCGGGCGAACAGGCAGTTGCGGATCTGACCGTCGGCGGTGAGCCGGGTCCGGTCGCAGCTGCCGCAGAACGAGCGGGTCACCGAGGCGATGATCCCGACCGTGGCCGGCCCGCCGTCGACCAGCCAGCGCTCGGCCGGCGCCGAGCCGCGCTCCTCGGTGTCCGGGGTCAGCGCGTGCGCGACCGACAGGCGCTCGAGGATGTCCTCCGCGGTCACCATCCGGCCCCGTGTCCAGGCGTGGTGGGCATCCAGCGGCATCTGCTCGATGAACCGCAGCTGGTAGCCGTGCTCCAGGCAGAAGTCGAGCAGCGGCACGGCGTCGACGTCGTTGATCCCGTGCAGCAGCACGGCGTTCACCTTCACCGGGGTGAGCCCGGCGGCCTGCGCGGCGGCCAGCCCGGCGAGGACGTCGTGCAGCCGGTCGCGGTGGGTGAGCTGCTTGAACCGCGCCGGGTCGACGGTGTCGAGGCTGACGTTGATCCGGTCCAGGCCGGCCTCGGCCAGCGCCGGGGCGACCCGGGCCAGGCCGATCGCATTGGTCGTGAGGCTGACCTCGGGTCGGGGGCGCAACGCCGTCGCCGCGGCGACGATGCCGGGCAGCCCGGGCCGGAGCAGCGGCTCGCCGCCGGTGAACCGCACCTCGCGGATGCCGAGCTGCTCGACGCCGACGCGCACCAGCCGCGCGATCTCGGCGTCGGTGAGCACCTCGACCTTGGGCAGCCAGTCCAGTCCCTCGGGCGGCATGCAGTAGGTGCAGCGCAGGTTGCACCGGTCGGTCAGCGACACCCGCAGGTCGGTGGCCACGCGGCCGTACCGGTCGACCAGGCCGCCGCTGCCCGGCGCCGGGTCGGGACGACGCGGCACCGGGTCCGGCAGGGGGCTCGGCGAGGGCATGACCCGAATGTAGTGCTGGGCGGCGGGGTCGCGCCGTTCCCGCGCACCGGCTCCCCGGTCGCGGGAAGCCGCAGGCGGATGGGTGGACGGCGTTGCTACGGTCGCCGGGCCACCCGAGGGACCGGCGGGCCCCATCCCGCACTCGCCTGTGGCCAGGAAGCGCGAGAACCCCCGTGTCACCCCGCACCCTCTTCAGCCCCTACGCCCGCCTGTTCGACCTCCCGGGTGCCCGTGCCTTCACCGTGGCCGGCGGGTTCGCCCGGCTCCCGGCGCCGATGCTGGGACTGGGCGCCGTGCTGCTCGTGCAGAGCGAGTCGGGCAGCTACGGGCTGGCCGGCGCCGTCTCCGGCGTCCTCGCCCTCTCCTACGGCATCGCCGGGCCGCAGTGGGGGCGGGCCATGGATCGTCGCGGCCAGGGCCGGGTGCTGCGGCTGGCGATGGTCGGGTTCGCCACCGCCGGCGTCGCCTTCGTGGTGGCCGTGGTCACCGGGGCGCCGATCTGGACCTGGTTCGTCCTGGCGTCCCTCGCCGGCGCGAGCGGCCCCAACATCGGGTCGCTGGTCCGCGCCCGCTGGTCGGCGGCCCTGGAGCCCGGCGGGCGGCAGACGGCGTACGCCTTCGAGGCCGTCGCCGACGAGGTGACCTTCGTCATCGGCCCGCCGCTGGTGACCCTGCTCGCCACGCTGGTCGCCCCGCCGGTCGGCTTCCTCACCGGGATCACCTCCGGCGTCCTCGGGGGTCTCTGGCTCGCCGCCCAGCGCGAGACCGAGCCGCCGGCGAGGCCGCGGGAGGCCTCCGCGACCGGCCCGCACCGGTCGGTGCTGACCCCGAGCCTGCTCGTCGTCGTGGTGACCTTCGTGGCCGTGGGCGGCCTGTTCGGCGCACTGGACGTCGTCGTCATCGGGTTCGCCGACGAGCAGGGCTCCCGCGCGCTGTCGGGCCTCGCCCTGGCCGTGTTCGCGTTCGGCAGCCTCGTGGCCGGGCTGGTCTACGGCGTCGTCCGGCTGCCGGGCACGCTGGCGGCCCGCCTGGTGGCGACGGCGGTCGCCTTCGGCCTGGCGGCCCAGCTGCTGTGGGGGGTGGGCTCCCTGCCGGCGCTCGTCGGCTGCGGCTTCCTCGCCGGCCTGACCATCGCCCCGGTGCTCGTCGCGGGGACCTCGCTGGTGGAGTCCCGCGTCGCCCCCGGCGTGCTCACCGAGTCCCTGGCCTGGACGATCACCGGGCTGACCGTCGGCGTCACGGCGGGATCCGCGCTGGCCGGCGCGGCCGTCGACGCCTGGGGAGCAGAGGCCGCCTTCGCCGTCCCCGCGCTGGCGGCGGCGCTCGCCGGGCTGATCGCGCTGGCCGGGGCGCCGTTGCTGCGGCGGCGCGCCGAGCTGCCGCAGGTCGCACCTGCCGTGCCGGTTGAGCGGGAGGCCGCGGGGTAAGCGGGCGCACCGGAAGGACGCGCACGACCGGTTCGCGCGCTCCACCGCGATCTGCGAGAGGAACTCCCCGTGGCAACCGTGCCCACCATCCGCCTGACCGACGGCGTCGAGATCCCCCAGCTGGGCTTCGGCGTCTACCAGATCCCGCCGGACCAGACCGTCGAGGCGGTCACGGCCGCGCTGGAGATCGGCTACCGGCACATCGACACGGCCGAGATGTACGGCAACGAGAAGGAGGTCGGCGAGGCCGTCCGCCGGTCGGGCGTCGACCGCGACGACGTCTTCGTGACCAGCAAGCTGAACAACGGCTTCCACCGCCGCGACGACGCGCTGCGCGCCTTCGACCGGACGCTGGCCGACCTCGGCTTCGACGTCCTGGACCTGTTCCTGATCCACTGGCCGCTGCCCACGACCGACGTCGACTACGTGGAGACGTGGAAGGCGATGGAGGAGATCCTCGCCGGCGGCCGCTGCCGGGCGATCGGCGTGTCGAACTTCCAGGCCTCCCACCTGCGCCGGTTGTTCGAGGAGACCGGGGTCCGGCCGGCGGTGAACCAGATCGAGGTGCACCCCTACCTGGTCCAGGACGAGCTGCGGGCCTTCGGCGCCGACCACGGGATCGTCACCGAGGCCTGGTCGCCCATCGCGCAGGGCAAGGTCCTCGACGACCCGGTGATCGTCCGGGTGGCCGAGCAGGTCGGGCGGACGCCGGCGCAGGTCGTGCTCCGCTGGCACGTGCAGCGCGGCGACGTCGTCTTCCCCAAGTCGGTGACCCGCAGCCGCATGGAGGAGAACTGGGCGCTGTTCGACTTCGCGCTCGACGAGGACGCGATGACCGCGATCACCGGGCTCGACCGCGGCGAGCGCACCGGCCCCGACCCGGACACGTTCGACTACGTGCCCCGCTGAGTGCCCGGCGGAGTACGACGGCGCAGGAGACCTGCACCGTCGTACTCCGCTACTCCGTCGTGACGAAGTCGATGAGCTCCTCGACGCGGCCGATGAGGGCCGGCTCGAGGTCGGTCCAGGTGCGGACCCGCGCGAGGATGCGCTGCGCCCAGACGTAGCCGGTGTCGTCCTCCCACCCCAGCCGCCGGCAGACGCCGCCCTTCCAGTCCTCGCCCTTGGGGACCGTCGGCCAGGCCCTGATCCCGACCACCGACGGCTTGACCGCCTGCCAGATGTCGACGAACGGGTGGCCGACGACGAGCGCGTGCGCGCCGGTCACCTGCTCGGCGATCCGCGACTCCTTGGACCCCCTCACCAGGTGGTCGACCAGCACGCCGAGCCGCCGTCCCGACGACGGGCGGAAGTCCCGCACGATGCCGGGCAGGTCGTCCACGCCGTGCAGCGGCTCCACGACCACGCCCTCGATGCGCAGGTCGTGGCCCCACACCTTCTCGACGAGCTCCGCGTCGTGCTTGCCCTCGACGTAGATGCGTCCCTCGCGCGCGACCCGCGCCCGTGCGCCCGCGACGTAGGTCGACCCGGAGGCGCTGCGGGTGGGCGCCGCCGGTGCGGCGGGCCGGGGCCGGACGAGGACGACGGGGCGCCCGTCGACCCAGAACCCCGGCCCCAGCGGGTAGGCGCGCACGCGGCCGTTGCGGTCCTCGAGGTGGACGACGTCCTTCTCGCACCGCACGACGGCCCCGACGAACCCGGAGCTCGGGTCCTCGACGACGAGGTCGCGTTCGGCCGCCACCTGAGGCGCGGCCTTCTTCACCGTCCGCGGGTGGACCAGGTCGTCGTAGGGGGAGCGAGGTGGCACGGGCCGAGTCTGTGCAGCAGCACCGGCGCGGGCGGGGACGACGCGCCGGGACGTGGCCTGCGACACGCCCGGACGCGACCGATGTGACTGACCGTGGTCGATCAAACTGGACTTGTCCGTCCCCGTCTGGTCGCCGCCGCCAGGTCCCGCTGGCGACGCGCTGACCAGTGCGGACGTGCTCCGCGGCGACCCGGGGGCCGGGCGGCGGGCCCGCCCGACGCGCCGGGCCCGGGCGTGTCGGTCCGGTCGATGTCGTTTCGTGATCTTCGTGGCGGCAATGGCTTGGGCCGACCGTGTGACACCACCGGATGGGAGCCCACCACCATGATCGGCACCGACAGCATCAGCCGAGTGATCGGCCAGGACGTCTACGACGAGACCGGCAGCAAGATCGGATCGGCGTCCGAGGTCTACCTCGACGACGAGACCGGGCAGCCGGAGTGGGTGACGGTACGCACCGGCCTGTTCGGCACGAAGGAGTCCTTCGTCCCGATCCGCGACGCCGACCTGACCAACGACGGCCTCCGCGTCCCCGTGAGCAAGGACCGGGTGAAGGACGCCCCCAAGATCGACACCGACGGGCACCTCTCCCCGCAGGAGGAGCAGGAGCTCTACCGCTACTACGGCATGGGCACCGGCACGGCCGGCACGGGCATGAGCGACACGACCCGCACCGAGTCGACCACCGGGATGGCCACGACCGGGACGGCGGGCACCGCCGGCGACCGGGACAGGGACGCCCGCGGCACCGTCGGCCGCGACACCTCCGGCCCGACCACCGACAACGCGATGACCCGCTCGGAGGAGCAGCTGTCGGTCGGCACCCGCCAGGAGGAGGTCGGGCGCGCCCGGCTGCGTAAGTACGTCGTCACCGAGAACGTGACCGAGACCGTCCCGGTCTCCCGCGAGGAGGTCCGGCTCGAGCGCGAGCCGATCACCGACGCGAACGTCGGCAACGCCATGGACGGCCCGGCGATCTCCGAGGAGGAGCACGAGGTCACGCTGCACGCCGAGCGGCCGGTCGTGCAGAAGGAGGCCGTGCCGGTCGAGCGCGTCCGCCTGGACAAGGAGACCGTCACCGACACCGAGACGGTGAGCGACAGCGTGCGCAAGGAGCAGGTCGAGATGGAGGGCGGCGACACCGTCCGCGACCGGGACCGGGACGGCCGCATCGGCTGACCGCCACCTCCGCAGAACGCCGGGCGGCCCCACTCCTGCGGGAGCGGGGCCGCTCGCCGTTCGGCCGGGTCGGGCCGGGCCGCCGGGCCGCCCGGTCAGCCCGCCAGGCAGCTGGTCAGCGCGTCGGCGTAGAGGGGGACGTCGAGGGCCGAGGCCAGCTCCCGGCACGAGTGCATGGCCAGCATCGGCCCACCGACGTCGACGGTCGGGACGCCGAGCCGGGTGGCCGTCAGCGGGCCGATGGTGCTGCCGCACGGCAGGTCGGCCCGGGACACGAACCACTGGAACGGCACCGAGGCCTCCGCGCAGCGCTCGGCGAACCAGGCGGCGCCGGCCGCGTCGGTCGCGTAGGCCTGGTTGGCGTTCACCTTGACCACGGGCCCGCCGCCCAGCCGCGGCTGGTGCGCCGGCTCGTGCCGGTCGGACCGGGTCGGGTGGACGGCGTGGGCCATGTCCGCGGAGACCAGCCGCGACCGCGCCAGCGCCCGAGGCAGCGCCTGCGGGTCCCCGGGGTCGCCCACCGCGACCAGCCGGCCGACGACGTCGGCGAGGAAGCTGCCGCGCGCCCCGGACATCGAGCCGCTGCCCACCTCCTCGTGGTCGTTGGCGACCAGCAGCTGGGTGCGGGCCCCCGCCGGCGCGGCGATCAGCGCGGTCGTGCCCGCGTGGCAGCTGGCCAGGTTGTCCAGCCGGGGCGCGGCGATCCAGGTCCCGTCCGCGCCGGCCGTCCCCGCGGGCTGGGTGTCGGCCAGCACGAGGTCCTGCGCCAGGACGTGCCCGGGGTCCACGCCGGCGGCCTCGGCCACGGCCGCGGTGAGGTCCCCGGCGTCGGCCAGGTCCTGCGACCACACCGGGACCAGCTCCCGCTGCGGGTCGAGCGTCAGCCCGTCGCGCACGCCGCGGTCGAGGTGGATGGCCAGCGAGGGCAGCCGCACCGGCGCGCCCGGGAGGTGGACCAGCGCCTGGGCTCCGCCGCGCAGCACCACCCGGCCGGCGAGGGTCAGCTCCCGGTCCAGCCAGGTGTGCCAGAGGCCGCCGCCGTAGGGCTCCACCCCGAGCAACCGGTAGCCGGCCTGCCGGACGTCGGGCCGGGGCCGCACGCGGAACGTCGGCGAGTCGGTGTGCGCGCCGACCATGCGCAGCCCCGCCTCGGCCGGCGACGCGCTGCCCATCCGGAAGGCGACGAGGCTGCCGTGGCGGACGACGAAGCGCCGGTCGCCGGGCGCGAGGGTCCAGGGGTCGGCCTCGGCGAGCTCGGTGAACCCGGCCGCGGTGAGCCGGCGCGCCATCTCGGCGACGGCGTGGAACGGGCTGGGGGCGGCGTCGACGAAGGCGCGCAGGTCGTCGCCGGTTCGCGGGTCGGGCATGCCGCCATCGTGCCCTCCGGCGGGTCGGACCTCCCCGGCGGCGAGGTGGGATGCTCGGCGGCGTGAGCGAGACCACGCTGCCGGCCACCCCCGGCGTCGGCTTCCCCGACCCGGAGTCGCTGGCCGGCGCCCTGCGCGCGACCGGCTACCTGCCCGACGAGGGCCTGGCCACCGCGGCGTACCTGGCGCTGGTCATGCGCCGTCCGCTGTTCCTCGAGGGCGAGGCGGGGGTCGGCAAGACCGCGCTGGCCCGCGCGCTGGCCGAGGTGACCGGCCGCCCGCTGTACCGCCTGCAGTGCTACGAGGGCCTGGAGGCCAGCCAGGCGCTCTACGACTGGGACTTCGGCCGACAGCTGCTGCACCTGCGGGCCGCCGAGGCCGCGCACGCGACGGGGGACACGCAGGCCCTGGAGGCCTCGCTCTACGACCGCCGGTTCCTGCTGGCCCGCCCGCTGCTCCAGGCGCTGGAGGACTCCCCCAGCGTGCTCCTGGTCGACGAGGTCGACCGCGCCGACGACGAGTTCGAGGCGTTCCTGCTCGAGGTGCTGTCGGACTTCACGATCTCCATCCCCGAGCTCGGCACGGTCCGGGCGGAGGTGCCCCCGCTGGTCGTGCTGACCTCCAACCGCACCCGCGAGGTGCACGACGCGCTCAAGCGCCGCTGCCTCTACCACTGGCTGCAGCACCCCGACTTCGACCGCGAGGTGGCGATCCTGCGCACCCGCCTGCCGGAGGTCACCGAGCGGCTGGCGCGGGAGGTCGCCGCGGCGACGGCGAAGCTGCGCGGTCTGGACCTGGTCAAGCCGCCGGGCGTGGCCGAGGCGATGGACTGGGCCAGCGCCCTGCACGCCCTGGGCGCCCGCGAGCTCGACCCGGACCTCGCCGCCCGGACCCTCGGCGCGGTGCTGAAGTACCGCGAGGACACCGACCGGGTGCACTCCCTGGCCCGCGGGGCGCTCTTCGGTGGCGGCTGAGGCGGCGGAGAACGGGGCCGCGCGGGACGTCGTCGCGACCGTCCTCGGCTTCGCCCGGACCCTGCGCGTCGCCGGGGTGGCGGCCTCGCCGGACCGGGTCGAGGCGATGCTGGAGGCGGTCGGCGCCCTCGACGTCCTGGACGCCACGGACGTGTACTGGGCCGGCCGGCTGACCCTGTGCGGCGGGCCCGACGACCTGGAGCGCTACGACGCCGCCTTCGCCGCGTACTTCGGTGGGGAGGCGCCGCGGATGCGCTCCTCGCCGGCCCAGCCGAAGCCGGTCGAGGCGCTGTCCGCGCCGCTCGAGGCCGGCACCGGCGAGGGGGAGGACGACGCCCCCTCCGACGTCGCCGGGCAGGCCAGCGCCGACGAGGTCCTGCGCCACCGGGACGTCGCCGAGCTCACCGTCGCCGAGCGCGAGGAACTGCGCCGGCTGTTCGCCCTGCTGCGGCCGGCGTCGCCGATGCGGGCCTCGCGCCGTCGGCGGCCCAGCGCGCACGGCTCCGTGCACGCGTCGCGCACGGTGCGCCGGGCGCTGCGCGACGGCGGCGAGGTCACCCGGCTGCTGCACCGCCGGGCCCGCCCGCGCCCGCGCCGCGTCGTCCTGCTGATCGACGTCTCCGGCTCGATGAGCCCCTACGCCGACGCGCTGCTCCGGTACGCCCACGCGGCGGTTCGCGCCCACCCCGCGGCGACCGAGGTGTTCACGATCGGCACCCGGCTCACGCGGGTGACCCGGGAGCTGCGGCTGCGCGACCCGGACAAGGCGCTGGCCGCGAGCGGGGCGGCGATCCCGGACTGGTCGGGCGGCACCCGGCTGGGCGAGGTGCTCAAGGCCTTCCTCGACCGGTGGGGCCAGCGCGGCACCGCCCGCGGCGCCGTCGTCGTCGTCTGCAGCGACGGCTGGGAGCGCGGGGGCACCGAGCTGCTCGGCGAGCAGATGGCCCGGCTGCGCCGGCTCGCGCACGCGGTCGTGTGGGTCAACCCGCACAAGGGCCGGGCAGGGTACGAGCCGCTGACCGGCGGGATGCAGGCGGCCCTGCCGTCGCTCGACGCGTTCGTGGCCGGGCACAGCCTCGCCGCGTTCGAGGAGCTCACGGGAGTGATCCAGAGGTGTTGAGGCGTTGTGCGGAGTGCCCCGGTGCAGGTCTCCTGCGCTCCGGCACTCCACTACCGGGAGGCGTACATGCGTGACGTGCTCGACGACCTGGTCGGCTGGTGGCAGGCCGGGGAGACGGTCGGCATGGGGACCGTCGTGGCCACCTGGCGCTCGGCGCCGCGGCCGGCCGGCGCGTCGATGCTGGTCGGCCCGGACGGCACGGCGGTCGGCAGCGTCTCCGGCGGCTGCGTCGAGGGGGCGGTCTACGAGGAGGCGCGCGACGTCGTGGAGTCCGGCGTGCCCACGCTGGAGCGCTACGGCGTCAGCGACGACGACGCCTTCGCCGTCGGGCTGACCTGCGGCGGGATCCTCGACGTCTTCGTCGAGCAGGTGTCGCGCGAGTCGTTCCCCGAGCTCGGGCAGGTCGCCGAGTCGGTCGGCCGGCACGAGCCGGTCGCCGTCGTCACCTGCGTGAAGGGGCCCGAGGACCGGCTCGGCAAGCGGCTGGTCCTGTGGCCCGACCGCGCCTCGGGCACCCTGGGCCTGCAGCGGCTCGACGACGCCGTGGCCGCCGACGCCCGCGGCATGCTGGCCGCCGGCCGCACCGGGCTGCTGCACGTCGGCCACGACGGCGAGCGCCGCGGCGACGACCTCACGCTCTTCGTCAACTCCTTCGCCCCGGCCGCCCGGATGGTGGTCTTCGGCGCGATCGACTTCGCCGCGGCCGTCGCCCGCGTCGGGGCCTTCCTCGGCTACCGGGTCACCGTCTGCGACGCCCGGCCGGTGTTCGCCACGGCCAAGCGGTTCCCCGACGCCCACGAGGTGGTCGTCGACTGGCCGCACCGGTACCTGCAGGAGGAGGTGGACGGCGGCCGGATCGACGAGCGCACGGTGCTGTGCGTGCTCACCCACGACCCGAAGTTCGACGTGCCGCTGCTGGAGGTCGCGCTGCGGCTGCCGGTGGCCTACGTCGGGGCGATGGGCTCGCGCCGCACGCACGACGAGCGACTGGCGCGGCTGCGCGAGGCGGGCATGACCGACGCCGAGCTCGCCCGGCTCTCCTCGCCGATCGGGCTGGACCTCGGCGCCCGCACCCCGGAGGAGACCGCCGTGTCGATCGCCGCGGAGATCATCGCCGGCCGCTGGGGCGGAACGGGCGAGCGGCTCACCGGCGTCGCCGGGCCCATCCACAAGACGGCCGAGCGCTGAGCGGCGTCCTCGACCGCCGAGATGGCCACTTCGGTGGGGAGTCGACCTCCCGGTACGACGTCGAGGTGGTCGGGCTGGTCGTCTCCCCGGTGCACCGCTACGACGGCCGGCCCGGCGGCACGGTGCCGGCGCAGGCGTCCGACGCGGTCGGCCGCGCCGAGGTGCGGGCCGGGTACGGCGTCGTCGGGGACCGGTACGCGGGGCGGGCCGCCCACCGCGACGCGGCGCTGACCGTGCTGGCCGTCGAGTCGCTGGAGGCGCTGGCCGCCGGGCTCGGTGTGCCGCCGTTCGACCCGCTGCTCGCCCGGCGCACCGTCGTCCTGCGCGGTGCCGAGGTGGAGGCGCTGCGCGGGCAGGAGTTCGCGCTGGACTGCGGTGCGGGCGTCGTCCGGCTGCGCGGGGGCCGGCCGGCCCACCCGTGCGCCTGGATGGACGTCGTCCTCGCGCCCGGCGCGCACCGCGGCCTGCGCGGCCGGGGCGGGATCCGCTGCGCGGCGCTGACCGACGGCGTGCTGCGGGTGGGGCCGGCGGTGCTCACCAGCGCCGTCCCGCTCGACGCGACCCGCGCCGGCGACGCGGTGCGCCCGGGCCCCCGGATCCCGCGCTGACCGCGACACGCCGTCACCTGGCAGTTGCCTGCTGTGATCTCCGGGTCACCGCACGATCGCGACATGCGTCTGCCCTCTCTCGCCGTCGCGGCGTCCGCGGCCCTGCTGCTCACCGCGTGCGGGGGTGACGCCGGCAGCCGCAGCCCGCTCGACGGCCTGTCGGGGACCGAGGTCGCCGACGCGGCGGCCGACGCCCTCGAGGAGGCCGGCGCCGTGCACGTCCGGGGCGCGATGAGCCAGGACGGCACCGAGGCCGAGATCGACATGCAGCTGCAGGGCGAGGACGCGGCCGGCAGCCTCTCCGTGGACGGCACCGAGCTGGAGCTCGTCCTCGTCGACGGCGCCCAGTACCTCCGGGCCGCCGCCGAGTTCTGGGCGGCCAGTGGCATACCGCAGCAGGTCGCCGCCTCGCTGGGCGGCCAGTGGGTCGTCGTCCCGGGCGGCTCGGAGGACTTCGCCGACCTCACCCTGGCCGGCATCGCCGACAGCCTGCGCAACCCGGACACCCCCGTCGCCGAGGAGGTCCGCGAGGACGAGCTCGACGGTCAGGACGTCGTCGTGGTGCAGCAGGAGGACGGCAGCGAGCTGTTCGTGGCCGACGACGACCCGTCCTACCCGCTACAGATCACCGACGCCGACGGCGGCAGCGGCACGCTCACCTTCAGCGGCTTCGGCGAGGAGCAGGACATCACCGCGCCGGAGGGCGCCCTCGACCTCGCGGAGCTCGGCGCCGGCTGACCCCGGGGAGGTCACGCCGGCAGGGGTGGCTGCCGATCCACCTGGACGCCGGCGCCTCCTCGGTCGGCGCCCCGCGACGATCGGAACACCATGCGCGTCCGTGCCCTGGCCCTCGCCGGGCTCTCCGCCCTGCTGCTGAGCGCCTGCGGCGCCACCGTCGTCGACGGGCAGGCGTCCCCCGCCGCACGGGTCTCGTCGGCCGCCCCCGCGGCCGCCGAGCTGCCCGGACCCGAGCTCGCCGACGCGGCCGCCGACGCGCTGGAGGCCGCGGGATCGGTCCGCGTCCAGGGCTCGATGGGCATGCACGGCAGCAAGGCCGACCTCGACATGCGCCTGCAGGGCGGGGACGTCGACGCGTCGATGGTCGTCGACGGGCAGTCGATGCGGATCCTGATGAGCCGCGGGACCCTCTACCTGCAGGCGGCGGCCTCGTTCTGGGAGCAGCAGGGCCTGCCGGACCCGCTGATCGACGCGATGGCCGGCACCTGGGTGCGCACCCCGCCCGATCCCCTGCTGGGGGCGGAGGAGATGACGCTCGCCGTCCTCGCCGCCGAGATCCGGTCGCCGACCGGGGCGACGATCGCCGAGGAGGTGACCACCGGGGAGCTCGACGGGAAACCGGTGTGGCTGGTGGCGTCCTCCGACGGCAGCGTGCTCGCGATCGCGGCGGAGGGGACCCCGTACCCGCTCGAGACGTCGACGCCGGTCATGGGGTCCGTGCGGCTGAGCGCCTTCGGTGGCGTCGAGCCGATCGTGCCGCCGGCGGACTTCCTCGATCTCGGCGATCTCGGCGACTGAGCGTCGCGCCTCCCCCCGTCCGGGGGTGGCCGTCGTCACACCCGTCTCCGCAGGATGGCCCTCACCCGGCCGGGCGCTCCAGGGGCGACCCGCCGGAACTCGTCCGTGTAGCACGTCCGGCGCGCGCTGGCGGCCGGGGACTGGAGGGTCGATGAAGACCAGGGCAGCCGTACTCCGCGACGTCGGTCAGCCGTTCGAGATCACCGAGCTGGAACTCGACGAACCCAAGGCCGGCGAGGTGCTGATCCGCTACGTCGCGGCGGGTCTGTGCCACTCCGACGAGCACCTGCGGCACGGCGACATCGTCCCCCGCTTCCCGATCGTCGGTGGCCACGAGGGCGCCGGGATCATCGAGAGGGTCGGCCCCGGCGTCACCCGCCTGCAGCCCGGCGACCACGTGATCTGCTCGTTCCTGCCGGTCTGCGGCCACTGCCGCTGGTGCTCGACGGGCAAGTCGAACCTGTGCGACATGGGCGCGACGATCCTCGACGGGATGCTGGCCGACGGCACGTACCGCTTCCACGACGAGCAGGGCAACGACTACGGCGGCATGTGCATGCTGGGCACGTTCAGCGAGCGGGCCGTCATCAGCGAGAACTCCGCGGTGAAGGTCGACCCCGACCTGCCGCTGGACAAGGTCGTGCTCATCGGCTGCGGCGTGCCCACCGGCTGGGGCTCGGCGGTGCACGCCGCTGCCACCGAGGCCGGCGACACGATCGTGATCTACGGGATCGGCGGGATCGGCATCAACAGCGTGCAGGGCGCGGCGCTCGCCGGGGCGCGCAACGTCGTCGCCGTCGACCCGCTGCCCAACAAGCGGGAGGCGGCCGAGCAGCTGGGCGCCACGCACAGCTGCGAGACCGCCGAGGAGGCCCACGAGCTGATCCAGGAGCTCACCCGCGGCGTCGGCGCGGACAAGGCGATCATCACCGTCGGCGTGGTCGACGCGAAGGTGGTCGGCGACGCGGTCAACACGATCCGCAAGGGCGGCGTCGCCGTCATCACCGGGCTGGCCGACCCGACCAAGAACAACATCGAGCTCAACAGCGCGATGCTCACCCTGTTCGAGAAGACGGTGAAGGGCAGCCTCTTCGGCTCCGGTGACCCCTTCCACGACATCCCGAAGATGGTCGAGCTCTACCAGTCCGGGGACCTCAAGCTCGACGAGCTGATCACGAAGACCTACACGCTCGACCAGGTCAACGAGGGGTACCAGGACCTGGTGGACGGGAAGAACATCCGCGGCGTGGTCCTGTTCGACACCCCGCCGCTGGAGGGCGCACCCGCCTGAGGTCCCGCGAGATCTGCCCACCCGTCACCGCGCGGGGCGGGTGGGCGGATCTCGCCGAGCAGGAGAGGGGTCGAGTGACCCAGGCACCACCCGGGACGGCGCCGGACACCGCGCCGCACCCCGTCATCGGCCTGCGCCGCGAGCGCGAGGTGCTCACCGTCGCGCTGCGCACCAACCGGCACGTGGTCCTCGAGGGGCCGCCGGGCACGGGCAAGTCGACGCTGCTGCGGGCGATCGCCGCCGACGTCGGCCAGGAGGTCGTCTTCGTCGAGGGCAACGCCGAGCTCACCCCGGCCCGGCTGATCGGCCAGTACGACCCCGCCGCCGTCCTCGCCGGCGGCTACGTCCCGGAGAGCTTCACCGACGGCCCGCTCCTGACCGCCATGCGCGGCTCGGGCCTGCTCTACCTCGAGGAGCTCAACCGCATCCCCGAGGAGACGCTCAACGTCCTCATCACCGTGCTGACCGAGGGCGAGATCACCGTGCCCCGGCTCGGGCACGTGCGGGCGGCCGCCGGCTTCCGGCTGATCGCCGCGATGAACCCCTTCGACGCCATCGGCACCGCCCGCGTCGGGCAGGCCATCGCCGACCGGATGTGCCGCGTGGTCCTCGGCTACCAGGACGCCGCGGCCGAGCGCTCGATCACCGCGGCCGTGACCGCGGCCCCCGCCGAGCTGACCACGCTCGCCGTCCGTCTGGTGCGCGCCTCCCGGGAGCACCGCGACGTGCGGATGGGTTCCTCGGTGCGCGGCGCGATCGACCTGGTCCTGCTGCTGGGTGGCCTGCTGGAGATGCGCGGTCTGGGCGGTCTGCGGGACGACGGGGCCCGCGACACCGCCCGCGACGCCGCCTACGCGGCGCTGTCGGGCCGGATCCGCGTCGCCGACGGCGTGGAGCGCACCCCCGAGGCCGTCGTCGACGACCTGCTCGACGAGGTCTGGCCGGCCGACGCGCCGCCGCTGGAACCGGAGCCGCCGTCGTCCGGCGACCAGGAGCCCCCGGGCGGCTCGGGAAAAGGTGAGGGCCCGCCTGCCGAGCAGGCGGGCCCGGAGTCCGCGTCCTCCCTGCGCCGCGACCGGCGCGGCGGCGGTGCCCGCCGGCAGACCGGCCGGCGGGAGATGGCCGCCCGGCACGAGGCGTTCGCCGAGGTCAGCCCCGAGGTGGGGGAGTTCGACGAGGAGGCGTTCTCCGCGCTGATGGCGCAGGACGCCGACGCCGCCGCGGCCCTGCTCACCGACCTGGCGCTGGCCACCGACCGCGAGCTGCGGGCCGCGGCCCAGCGGGTGGCCGCCCGGGTGTTCGTCCAGGTCGGGCGGGTCGGCCGGACGCGCACCCGCGGCACCCGCCGGCTGGTCCCCGACCGCCGGGGGGACGGCGACCTGGACCTCGACCGCACCCTCGACCGCTGGGACCCCGGCCGGGCGCTCGCGCCGGAGGACCTGGTGACCCGCACGTGGACCGGAGCCCGTCGCGCGGTGTGCCTGGCCGTGGACACCTCCGGCTCGATGACCGGGCTCGGGGTGGCGATCGCCGCGGTCGCGGCCGCGGGGGTGGTGCTCACCGCCGACGAGCGGCTGCAGACCAGCGTGCTCACCTTCGGCCGCGAGGTGGACGTGGTGCAGCGGCACGGGCAGCGACGCGTGCCGGAGGACCTGGTCCAGCACCTGGTCACGCTGCGCGGGCACGGGATGACCGACCTCGCGGCGGCGCTGCGGGCGGTCCGCGGTCAGCTGCTGCCGGCGGTGGCCGACGAGCGCGTCGCCGTCCTGCTGTCCGACTGCCTGCACACCACCGGCGACCCGCCGGAGACGGCGCTGGGCGGCATCGACCGGCTGCACGTGCTGTGCCCGCTGCCCACGCCGGAGGCGGAGGCGGCGGCCCGCGCGCTCGCCGCCCGCGGCGGCGGGTCGGCGGAGATGGTCCGCTCGATCCGCGACCTGGGCCCGGCCCTCACGAGACTGCTGGGCTGAACCGCCGGCGAGATCTGCACAGTCGTCGCCATCAGCCGTCGATGGCGTCGAGTGTGCAGATCTCGTCGCAGGGGAGGAGGCCCGCTCGGGGAGGAGGCCGGCTAGGGGAGCAGGCCCAGGCGGCGGGCGTGGACGACCGCCTCGAGCCTCGTGTGCGCGTCGAGCTTGGCCATCGCCGCGCCGAGGTAGCTCTTCACCGTCTCCGGCTGCAGCGACAGCCGGGCGGCGGCCTCGCGGTTGCTGCAGCCCAGCGCGACCTGGGCCAGGACGTCGAGCTCACGGGCCGACAGGTGCACCGGCGGGAGCTCGACGGCCGGCTCGGGTGGCGCGCCGACCGCGGCGAGGCGGGTGCACGCGTCGAGCAACCGCTGCCGCAGCGACTCGTCGGCGGTGGCCTGGGCGGCCAGCCGGAGGTCGGCGTGCACCGCCCGCACCTCCTCCCAGCGGGCCGGGTCGTCGTCCCCGCGCGGGGCGGTGGACGCCGCGGCGAGCAGCGCCACCCGCCGGTCCACCTCGTCGCGGATCGCGAGCTCGGCGGCCATCCGCCGCGCCGAGCGGGCCAGGGCGTCGCGCACCCGGTCGCCCACCGAGCCCCGCTCGCGCGAGGCGGCGTAGACCACCGCCCGGGGCCGGCCGGCCACCAGCACCGGGACGGCGACGACCGTGCACAGCCCCTCGGCCAGCACCGGCCCGTCGTACTCGTGCGTGATGTCCAGGGACCGCTCGTAGTGCTCCACCCCCGCCGGCCGGCCCTCGGCGAGCACCCGGCCGCCCAGGCCGGCACCGGCCCGCACCTCCAGGCCGCGCAGGTGCGGGGTGCGGGCGCCGAGCAGCTCGCCGATGCGGATGGCCGCCCCGTCGCGGGCGGCCCGCACCGGGCCACCGAAGACGACGCCCATCCCCGACCGGGCGTGCACCTCGCGCACCGCGGCGCGCAGCGCGTCGCGGTCGTCGGGGCGGGCGGCCGGGACGGACACGACGGCTCCTCCCGTGGCGGCGGTCGGGTGACGCCGATCACGCTAGTGCAGCCCGGGTGCCCGAGGGGACCTCGCGGCCCCGGACTGCAACGTCGCTGCAACGGCAGCGGTCCCGGCGCGATCGGGGGTGGCGGCGTCGCCCGGGCGCTCCCAGGATCACCGGCATGCCCGACACCCCGGCCACCGCCCGCTACCGCGCCGCCCGCGACCAGCTGCTGGGCTGGAGCGGGGACCACGACCGGGCGGTCGCGGAGTTCCGCTGGCCGGAGTTCGACGGGCCGTTCAACTGGGCCGTGGACTGGTTCGACGCCGTCGCCCGCGGCGTCGACCGCCCGGGACTGGTCGTCGCCGAGGAGGACGGGAGCGAGGGGAGCTGGTCGTTCGACACCCTGGCCCGCCGCTCGGACCAGGTGGCCGGCTGGCTGCGCGACCGGGGGGTGGCGAAGGGCGACCGCGTCGTCCTCATGCTCGGCAACCGGGTCGAGCTGTGGGAGTCCATGCTCGCCGTGATGAAGCTCGGCGCGGTCATCATGCCGACCACCACGGCGCTGGGGCCGGCGGACCTCGCCGACCGCATCGCCCGCGGCGGTGCCCGGCACGTGATCGCCGACGCGGCGGACGCCGCCAAGTTCGACGGCGTCCCCGGCGACTACGGGCGGATCGTGGTCGGTGGCCGGGTGCCGGGCTGGGCGAGCTACGCCGACGCGGACGGCGCCCCCGAGCAGCCACCCGGCCACCCCGGGACGACGGCGACCGACCCGCTGCTCCTGTACTTCACCAGCGGCACCACCAGCCGGCCCAAGCTCGTCGAGCACACCCAGGTCAGCTACCCGGTCGGGCACCTGTCGACGATGTTCTGGCTGGGCCTGCGCCCCGGCGACGTGCACCTCAACATCAGCTCACCGGGCTGGGCCAAGCACGCCTGGAGCTGCTTCTTCGCGCCGTGGGCGGCCGAGGCGACGGTCTACCTCTACAACTACAAGCGCTTCGACGCCCCGGCGCTGCTGGAGCGGATCCGGTCGGCCGGCATCACCACCTTCTGCGCGCCGCCCACCGTATGGCGGATGCTCATCCAGGCCGACCTGTCCGGCGGCGCCGGCTCGCTGCGCGAGGTGATCGCCGCGGGGGAGCCGCTCAACCCCGAGGTGATCGAGCAGGTCCGCAGGCACTGGGGGCTCACGCTGCGCGACGGCTACGGCCAGACCGAGACGACGGCGTCGGTCGGGAACACCCCCGGCTCGCGCGTCGTGCCGGGCTCCATGGGGCGGGCGCTGCCCGGGGTGCCGGTCGTGCTCGTGGACCCGGTCACCGGGGAGCCCGGCGACGAGGGGGAGATCTGCCTCGACCTGTCGCAGCGGCCGCTGAACCTGATGACCGGCTACCAGGGCGACCCCGAGCGGGCCGCGGAGGCGATGGCCGGCGGCTGGTACCACACCGGCGACGTCGCGACCCGGGACGCGGAGGGCTACATCACCTACGTCGGGCGCACCGACGACGTCTTCAAGGCCAGCGACTACAAGATCAGCCCGTTCGAGCTCGAGAGCGTGCTGATCGAGCACCCGGCCGTGGTCGAGGCCGCCGTCGTCCCGGTGCCCGACCCGGTGCGCGCCGCCGTCCCCAAGGCGTACGTGACCCTGGCGCCGGGCTGGGAGCCGTCCGCGGACACGGCCCTGGCCGTGCTGCGCCACGCCCGCGAGCGGCTGGCTCCCTACCTGCGGGTGCGCCGGCTGGAGTTCGCGGAGCTGCCCAAGACGATCTCGGGCAAGATCCGCCGGGTCGAGCTGCGCGAGCGCGAGGAGCGGCTGGCGCCGGCCGGCAGCGACACCGAGTTCGCGGACACCGACTTCCCCGAGCTGCGCGGCTGAGCGGAGTGCGAGAAGGCAGGAGACCTGCGCTCTCGCACTCCGCGGGGGGCTCAGCGGTCGGCGTCGGTGTAGACGATCATCCCGCGGATGTTCGTGCCGTCCCGCATGTCCTGGTAGCCCTGGTTGACCTCCTCCAGCGAGTACTTCGTGGTCACCAGCTCGTCGAGCTTGAGCTGCCCCTCCTGGTAGAGCGCCAGCAGCTCGGGGATTGCCGAGCGCGGCGAGAGGCCGCCGAAGATCGCGCCCTGCAGGTCCTTCTGCAGCAGGGCGAGCTCGAACAGGCTGACCTTCACGTCGGTGTTCGCCGCGTTGCCCATCCCGGTGACGACGGCGCGACCGCCCTTGCCGGTGACGCTCAGCGCGGCGCCGACGTCCTCGCCCTGGATGTCGCCGACGGTGATGATGACCTTCTCGGCCATCCGCCCCCAGGTGAGCTCGTTGATCGGGCCGGTGGCCTCCTCGATGCTGGCGAAGGCGTGCGTCGCGCCCATCTCCATGGCCCACTCGCGCTTGCGCGGCACGGGGTCGATCGCGAACACCCGCTTGGCGCCGGCCGCCGCCGCGCCCTGGACGGCGTTCATGCCGACCCCGCCGACCCCCATGACGACGACGTTCTCACCGGGCCGGACGTCGGCCACCTTCGTCGCCGAGCCCCAGCCCGTGGTGACGCCGCAGCCGACGAGCGCCGCGACCTCCAGCGGGATGTCGGGCTCGATCTTGACCACCGAGGCCTGGTGCACGGTGATGTAGGGCGAGAACGTGCCCAGCAGGCACATCGGGATGACGTCCCTGCCCCGGGCCTGCACCCGGTAGCTGCCGTCGGAGATCGAGGTGCCGGCCAGCAGGTTGGCGCCGAGGTCGCAGAGGTTCTGCATCCCCTTCGAGCACGGCGGGCACTGCCCGCACGCCGGGATGAACGCGGTGACGACGTGGTCGCCCTCCCGCAGCCCCTGCACCCCGGGGCCCACCTTCGTGACCACGCCGGAGCCCTCGTGCCCGCCGATGACCGGGTAGAAGGCGACCGGGGTGCCGCCGGTGACGAGGTGCTCGTCGCTGTGGCACAGGCCCGAGGCGGCGAGCTGCACCTGGACCTCGCCCTCCTTCGGGTCGCCCAGCTCGATCTCCTCGATCGACCACTCCTCGCCCACGCCCCACAGCAGCGCGCCCTTGGTCTTCACGACGTCCCCTCCCCTGCCCGTCGCCGTCCACGGGCGTCCCGGCCGCCGCGACCGGCGGACCCCGCCCAGCCTCGGGAGCGGGGCCGGAGGCGGCAACCGCAGGGCCGCGCGCTGCAACGTCGTGCAGCGTTCCCGCAGACTGGCGACCATGTCCGGCGCCGAGGTGGTCGTGGTCGGCGCCGGCCCGGTCGGGCTGACGGCGGCGCTGCTGCTGGCCCGGCGCGGGGTGCCGGCGCTGGTCCTCGAGCGGCACGCGGTGCCCTACGGCTGCCCCCGGGCGGTCCACCTGGACGACGAGGCGCTGCGGGCGCTGTCCGACGCCGGGGTGGCCGACGAGTTCCTGGCGGTCAGCCGCCCGGCGTCGGGGCTGCGGCTGCTCGACGCACGGGCCGGGGTGCTGGCCGAGTTCGGCCGCGATCCACGCGCCGGCCGGCACGGCTGGCCGCAGGCGTCGATGTTCCACCAGCCGGACCTGGAGCAGATCCTGCGCGCGGCGGTGGAGCGCGAGCCGCTGGTCCGGGTGGAGCGGGGGGCGGCGGTCACGGGGCTGACCCCGGTCCCCGGCGGGGTCGTCGTCCACCTGGCGGACCGGTCCGTTCCGGCGCCGGCCGTGCTCGGCTGCGACGGCGCGGGCAGCACGGTGCGCCGGCTGATCGGCGCCCGGATGCGCGACCTCGGCCGCTCGGACCGCTGGCTCGTGGCCGACCTGCGCGCGGCTCGCCCGCTGCCGGTGTGGCCGGGCGTGCACCAGGTCTGCGACCCGCACCGCGCCGCGACGTTCATGCCGGTGGCCGGGGACCGCTACCGCTTCGAGACGCGGCTGGCCCCGGGGGAGTCCGCCGCGGACCTGCCGCTGGCCGACCTCCTCGCGCCCTTCCGTGCACAAGGGGCCGAGGTCGTGCGCACGGCCGAGTACGTCTACCGCGCGCAGGTGGCCGACCGCTGGCGGGCGGGGCGGGTGCTCCTCGCCGGCGACGCCGCCCACCTCACCCCGCCGTTCATCGGGCAGGGCCTGGGGCTGGGGCTGCGCGACGTCCACCAGGTGACGTGGAAGCTCGCCGCCGTCCTGGCCGGCGAGGACGACGCGCTGCTGGACACCCACGAGGGCGAGCGGGCGCCGCACGCCCGGGCACTGGTGCGGCTCGCCGTGCTCGTCGGGGCGCTGATGACCGGCGGCGGGCGGGGTGCCGCCGGCGTGCGCCGCGCGGTCCTGGCCGGGGTGCGCTCCGTGCCCGCGGTCGCCGCCTTCGCCACCGACAGCCGCACGCCGCCGCTGCGCCCGGGCCCGCTGGTGGAGCGCTCGGGCCGCGCCGGACGCCGGCTGGCCGGGACGCTGCTGCCCCGGGCGCGGATCGCGGTCGACGGCCGCACCTGCGCGGTGGACGACGTCCTCGGCACCGGGACGGCGACGCTGTCCCGCGCGAGGGACGGGCTGGTGGTGCACGCCGCCGGCCGGCGGACCGGCATCGCCGACACCGACGGCGTCCTCACCGCGTGGCTGGGCGGGGCGCGGTCGGTCGTCGTCCGGCCCGACCGGGTGGTCCGCTCGGCCCGCTGAGGGGGTACGACTGTGCCCCGCGGGAGCGGGTGCGCGCCGCCCGGCGGGGTAGGGGGCGGCCATGCAGACCGACAAGTCCCAGATCGTGGACCTGCTCCGCACCCGCGGGGACGACGCCGCCGCCGAGCGCGCCGACCGCGAGCTCCCCGACTCCGTGGACATCCACGAGCACGGCGGGGTGCTCGGCGAGCTGGGCCTGGACCCGATGACGCTGGCCGGCGAGTTCGCCGGGGGCGGCGGCCTGGGCAACGTCGCCGGGACCTGAGGACTTCCCGCCCGACCGCCCCTCCCGCCCCGCTGCAGCGCGGCACTGCCGCGCTGCGGACCCCGGTGCCGCGCTGTGCCGCGGCACCGGGGTCCGCGACGCGGCAGTGCCGGGCGGCCGACCCGGCGGGGGAGCCATGCTGACGGGGTGAGCTACGACGTCGCCGCCGTCCGGTCCGCCTTCCCCGCGCTGCGCGCCGGCGCCGCGCACTTCGACGGCCCCGGTGGCTCCCAGGTGCCGCTGCCGGTGGCCGAGGCGGTGGCGGCCACGCTGACCAGCCCGATCGCCAACCGTGGCCGGCTCACCCGGGCCGAGCGCACCGCCGACGACGTCGTCCTCGCGGCGCGGGCCGCCGTGGCCGACCTGGTGGGCGGCGACCCGCGCGGCGTCGTCTTCGGCCGCAGCATGACGCAGCTGACCTACGACCTGTCCCGGACGCTGGCGGCCTCCTGGGGGCCGGGCGACGAGGTCGTGGTGACCCGGCTGGACCACGACGCCAACGTCCGCCCGTGGGTGCAGGCAGCCGCGGCGCGCGGGGCCACGGTCCGGTGGGCCGATCTCGACCCGGCCACCGGCGAGCTCGAGCCGGACGCCGTCGCCGCCGTCCTCTCCGGGCGGACCCGGCTGGTGGCGCTGACCGGTGCGTCGAACCTCATCGGCACCCGGCCCGACGTCCCGGCGATCACCGCGCTCGTCCACGGGGCCGGCGCTCTGGCGTACGTCGACGGCGTCCACCTCGCCGCGCACGCGCCCGTCGACGTCGCGGCGCTCGGCGCCGACTTCTTCGCGTGCTCGCCGTACAAGTTCCTCGGCCCGCACCTGGGCTGCGTGGTCGCCGCGCCGGCGCTGCTGGAGACCCTGCACCCGGACAAGCTGCTGCCCTCGACGGACGCCGTCCCGGAGCGGTTCGAGCTCGGCACGCTGCCCTACGAGCTGCTCGCCGGGACGACGGCGGCGGTCGACTACCTGGCCGGCCTCGGCGGGGCGGACGGCGACCGGCGGGCCCGGCTGCTGGCCGGGCTGGCCGCGCTCGAGGAGCACGAGGACCGGCTGCGGATGCGCACCGAGGAGGTCCTGGCGCGGCTGCCCGGCGTCACCGTGTGGTCGCGGGCGCGGCACCGCACGCCGACCCTGCTGCTGACCGCCGACGGGCACCCGGCGGCGGAGCTGTCCCGCGGCCTGGCCGCGCGGGACGTCAACGCGCCGGCCGGCTCCTTCTACGCGATCGAGCCCGCCCGCCGGCTCGGGCTCGGGGATGCCGGGGGGCCTGCGGGTGGGCATGGCGCCCTACACCGACGACGAGGACGTCGACCGCCTGCTCGCCGGCCTCACCGACCTGCTCGGCGCCTGACAGTGAGGATGTAGGCGCGCCCCGCAGCGGTCGTTCCTGACCCAGCGCCTGACTGACTTCGAGTCTTCAACGGGATCTGTCGGTTCGGTCC
>NZ_JBJNRJ010000150.1:0-615 GCF_046233715.1 Trujillonella humicola
GGCGGCCGGGATCGCCTCGATCAATTCGTCGATGCGGGTGGTGAGCCGGTCGATCTGGGCGTTGAGCGCGTCGATCTGGTCCAGCAGCATCCGGGCCAGTTCGCCGTGGTGGTCATCGAAGCGCCCGGTGAGCGCTTCGACCAGGGCGGCGTGCTTCATCCGCATCCGGCCGCGGGCGAATGCGGCCAGCACCCGGGGGTCGCGTTCCCCGGCGATCAGCGCCTCGATCATCTCCCGCACCGAGACCCCGTCGATCCGACTCGCCACGGTGGTGATCTTGATCAGAGCGTCTTCGAGCAGCTTCTCCAGCCGGGACCAGTGCCGGGTCCGCTCGACGGTCAGGTCGGTGCGCAGCCGGGTGTAGTCGCGCAGCACCCGGATCTCGGCCGGTGGCACGAACGAGGGCCGCAGCATGCCCCGCTCGGTGAGCTTGGCCAGCCAGACCGCGTCGAGCTTGTCGGTCTTGGGCCGGCCCGGGACGTTCTTCACCTCGCGGGCGTTGACCAGCATCACGTCCAGGCCGCGTGCTTCCAGCAGGTAGAAGAACCCCCGCCAGTAGTCCGAGGTCGACTCGACGGTGACCCGCTCGATCCGCTGCTCGACCAGTTGGTCGGC
>NZ_JBJNRJ010000151.1:0-606 GCF_046233715.1 Trujillonella humicola
CGGGCCAGCGCATCGCGGGCGGCGCGCTCGGCATCGATGGGGTCGGACTTGGCGCCGGCGCGGCGGGCCGGGCGCTTGGGTCGGTCGAGCTCGACGACGAGTTCCTCAGCCTCGGCCAGGTGGCGGGTCAGGCCGGCGCCGTAGCCGCCGGTGCCCTCCATCGCCCAGGCCCGCAGCCCGGAGTGCTGCTCGGCCAGGGCGACCAGTTCGGCGTAGCCGTCGGGATCGGCGGTCACCGTTGCTCTGGCCAGCACGCCACCGGTGCGGGTATCGACGACCGCGGCGGTGTGGGTCTGGCTGTGGGTGTCGACGCCGATGACGACCTCGACCAGCTCTGCCAGCATGGACATGCGTTCTCTCCTCGCCAGATGGGACGCAGCAGGTCCCGGTCCGGTGCGGAGATGGCAAGACTGTGATGAGACACGTCAGCGGCAACTGGCGGTCAAGCTCCTGATCAGGCCAACGTCTCCGGCCGGGCCGGTGCCGGCAGCAGCAGGCGGACAAGTCCGCTGGAAGGCACGAAGCCAGTCAGGCGAAGGGTCACGCCCACTGCCGCCGGCTGTCAGCCCATCACCGATGAGTCGACCCGGCCAGCCTCACAGTCAG
>NZ_JBJNRJ010000152.1:0-606 GCF_046233715.1 Trujillonella humicola
GCCCTGCATCTCGGCGTTGACGAACTCCGGGGCGTTGGGCCAGATGGAGTCCGAGTGCGGGTAGTCGCACTCCCAGGCGATGATGTCGACGCCGATGTCGTGGCGGACCTTCAGCGCGGTCGGGTCGGTGACGTAGCAGGCCAGCGAGTGCTCGCGGAAGATGTCGCTGGGCAGCTTGCCGCCGAAGTCGTGCCCGAGCCAGCGCTGGTTGGTGTAGTGCCGGTCGCAGCGGTCCAGGTAGAACGGGATCCAGCCGATGCCGGCCTCCGACCAGGCGATCTTCAGGTCGGGGTACCTGCGCATCGCGCCGCCCCACAGCAGGTCCTGGGCGGCGAACGTGGACACCTGGGTGGCCAGGATGATCATGTTGTCGATCGGTGCGTCGGGGGCCATCCGGATGGCGCCGAAGCCCTGGCCGATGTGCAGGCACATGACGACCTCGAGCTCGGAGATCCGCTGGAAGAACGGCCCCCAGTACTCCAGGTCGTGGTAGCTGGGCAGGCCCTGGATGTGCGGCAGCTCGGGCATGGTGACGGCCTTGACGCCCTTGGCCGCGACCCGCTCGACCTCCTTGACCAGCTCGACGGGATCCCAGACGGGGAGGAT
>NZ_JBJNRJ010000153.1:0-492 GCF_046233715.1 Trujillonella humicola
CGCCTGGCAGGCGTGAAAATGTGGTCGGGCCGCCCGCCGACGTCGGTTCCCCGCCTGGGACACGATCCCGTAGCTCAGTCTGACGCTGGGGCCTGGACCTGAAGGGTCGCGCACTGTGCTCCGAGCACGCCGGTCAGATTTTCGGTTCCCTGACCGGGCCCCGCGGGCTGCCCGCCTTGCTGGTCAGCAGCGTGAAGGGCGGTTCAGGAGATGCAAGAACCCCAAGAGATCCGCGATGAGGAGCATGAACAGCTCATCGCGCGGGTGGCGGCCATCGATGTGGCCAAGGCGTCAGGGATGGTGTGCACCCGCGTCCCGCACGAATCGGAGTCCAAGCGGCGCCGTACACGGGTGTGGGAGGTGTCGGCGACCACCAAGTCGATCATGGAGTTGGCCGACCAACTGGTCGAGCAGCGGATCGAGCGGGTCACCGTCGAGTCGACCTCGGACTACTGGCGGGGGTTCTTCTACCTGCTGGAAGCACGCGGCCTG
>NZ_JBJNRJ010000154.1:0-489 GCF_046233715.1 Trujillonella humicola
CTTCAGCCTTGAACTGCGGACTGAACTTCCTCCGCTGCTCGGGCATGAACGCATCCTCTCAGTTCAGAGGACGTGTCCAAGATCGTTGGTACACCCCAGTCAGCAGACGAGCCGAGACTGCGCTGGCCATGGCCAGATTCACGACCAGGGAGGCGATGAGCGATGGCGTCGATCGCGAGGCGGCCTGACGGCACCTACCGGCCGCGGTTCCGCGATGAGACCGGCAAGGAGCATGCCCGCCACTTCAAGCGGAAGGTCGACGCCCAGCGGTGGCTCGACGAGCAGACCGCCGCGATGGTGACGGGCGCTTACGTCGATCCGCGCGCCGGCCGGGTGACGTTCGCGGATTACGGGCTCTTCGTACCTGCGGTGGGTGTGAGGGACTCGCGCGGGTGAGTTGAGGCCGGGATGGGGTCGAGGCCTTCCAAGATCGGAAGCGACCAAGCTGCCCGACCGGAAGGCCTCGACGGTGTCCGAGCCTACGGCGTG
>NZ_JBJNRJ010000155.1:0-462 GCF_046233715.1 Trujillonella humicola
ACTACAAGATCAACTCGACCGGCAGCAGCCGGCGAGCCGACCCAACCTGCCCACCATCAGCCAAGACCCGACTTGACTTCGACCTCATAGGTTGGTCAGCCGGGGACGAGGAGCTCGTCGCGATCTCGTGCGGCGTCGATTCCGGCGGCGGGGTCGCGGTCGCGGTGGGCGTCCGGCGGGTGCTCGCCGTGGAGCAGGTGGTCGCGGTCGAGGATGATCTCGGTGCCGTCGGGGCGATGGGTGTGCCAGCTGCCGTCGGCGTGGCGGTCGATGGTGTAGCCGTGGTGGACCTTGCCGTGGTGGCGTTCGCACAACAGCCCGAGGTTGTCCAGGGCGGTCTGCCCGCCGAAGGCCCAGTGCAGCAGGTGGTGGGCCTCGCACCACCAGGTGGGGGCGTCGCAGCCGGCGAACACGCAGCCGCCGTCGCGCAGGTCCAGCGCCTGGCGGAGCGCGGCGGGCACG
>NZ_JBJNRJ010000156.1:0-452 GCF_046233715.1 Trujillonella humicola
GCTGCCGGCCACCCTCGCCGCCCTGGACGCCGGCACCCTGGACTGGCCGCGGGCCCGGGTGCTGGCCGACCAGCTCGGCTGGAAGGCCCGCGGCGTGGACCCGGCCGTGATCGCCGCGGTCGAGGCCGCCGTCCTCCCGGCCGCCGCCGAGCTGTCGATCCGCCAGCTGGAGGCCGCGGTCCGCCACGAGCTCACCGCCCGCGACGCCGCCGCAGCCGACCGGCGCCGCACCCAGGCCGAACGCAGCTGCGACGTGACCGTCCGCCCGCTCGGTGACGGGGTCAGCGAGCTGGTCGCCCGCATGCCGCACGAGCTGGCGGTGGCCTGCCGGCGCACCGCCGACACCGACGCCAAGGCCGCGAAGACCGCCGGTGACCCCCGGCCGCTGGGGGTGCTGCGCGCCGGAGCGCTGGCCGACCGCATCCTGCAACCCGGCGCCGACCGCACCCCGG
>NZ_JBJNRJ010000157.1:0-409 GCF_046233715.1 Trujillonella humicola
GCAGCGGGCACATGAACGTGATGTCGTAGGTGTCCTTCTCCGCGTGGATGAGTGCGCAGCGCTCGGCTACGGTTGCGTCCGCGCGAAGAAGGCCGCTGCTTTTTTTAGGAACTCGTTCTCCATCCGCAGGCGGCGGATTTCGTCTTCCATTTCCTTCACGCGGGCACGCTCCACCGGAGTCAGGTCGGTCGTCGGCTCCGGATTCTCACGGCGCCAGATGTTCATCCAGTTGCCGAGGGTGCCCTCGTTGATCCCCAGATCGCGGGCGACTTCGGCGATCGGCTTGCCGGTCTCGAGCACCATCTGCACGGCTTCAGCCTTGAACTGCGGACTGAACTTCCTCCGCTGCTCGGGCATGAACGCATCCTCTCAGTTCAGAGGACGTGTCCAAGATCGTTGGTACACCCCA
>NZ_JBJNRJ010000158.1:0-407 GCF_046233715.1 Trujillonella humicola
AGCCGTCGAAGGCGGGATCGGCGATTGGGACGAAGTCGTAACAAGGTAGCCGTACCGGAAGGTGCGGCTGGATCACCTCCTTTCTAAGGAGCGCTAGGCGGGCCACCACGTGGTCGGTCCAGAAGCCATGCCAGGACAAGACGTGTTCTCCAGTCTCGGAGGATGCGCGGGTCGCCTGGATGGTGCTCGAGGGTGGAACGCTGACCAGTTCGGCCGGTCCGGTTCGGGCCGCTGCTAGTACGGCATTCCCACGCTTCGGTGTGGGGTGCGGGGAACGTGGTGGGTCGGTCGTGGGGTGGTCGTAGGCACGCTGTTGGGTCCTGAAGGAACGGGCTCACGTGCCGGCCGGTGGCCGGGGGTGGGGTTTCTTCGCCGGGGCCTCTTGGGATCTCGTACCACTCACTGCC
>NZ_JBJNRJ010000159.1:0-389 GCF_046233715.1 Trujillonella humicola
CAAAGGCGGCCCGCTGGCGCACCTGCCCTCGGGCTCCTACCCGGCCAACGCGGCCTGGCTGGCGTGTGCGGTGATCGCGTTCAACCTCGCCCGCGCCGCCGCGGTGGCCGCCGGAATGGCCACCGCCCGCTGGGCCACCCTCCGCGCCAAGATCATCCACGTGGCGGCACGGGTCGCGGCCACCGGCCGCCAGCTCGTGGTCCACCTGCCCCGCGACTGGCCCTGGGCCCGCGCCTGGCAACTGTTGTTCGACACCGCGACCAGCCCGCCCCCCGCCACCGCGACCTGATCCTGAGGTTCCCCCGAGACCGCGGAGGCATCAGCTATAAGGGGTAGCGATGCCAGAGATCCGCAAGAAGTACGACCGGGAGTTCCGTGACGGGGCGGTC
>NZ_JBJNRJ010000015.1:0-91659 GCF_046233715.1 Trujillonella humicola
GCGGGGCGGGCGGCGGGGGCGGGGCGGGGGGCCGGGGCGCGGGGACGCGCCCGGGGGCGGCGGGGCGGACGGCGCGGGCGGCCGGGCCGCCCCGCCCGCGTCGTGGCGGTGGGGGTGGGCGACGACGACGAGGTGCTGCTCGACGTCGTCGGGGCGCTGGACGTCGTCGGTGCGCTGGACGTCGTCGGTGCGGTCGACGTCGTCGGGGCGGTCGACGTCGTCGGGGCGCTGGACGTCGTCGGTGCGCTGGATGTCGTCGGTGCGGTCGACGTCGTCGGGGTGCTGTCGTCACCGCCGGTCGCGGGGGTCGAGGGCTGCTGCGCCACGAGCTCCGGCGCCGGCCCGCCCTTGGGCGGATCGGTGTTGATGGAGTCGCAGTCGATGTCGTGGTGACCCACCTGGAACTGGGTCATCATGTCGTGGTCCTCGTGGCTGAGGTTGTGGCAGTGGATCATGTAGCGCCCCTCCTCGTGCTCGAAGCGCATGAGCAGGCGCACGGTCTCGCCCTCGCCGACGTAGACGACGTCCTTCGGCCCGAGCTCCTCCGGACGGGGCGGCCGGCCGTTGCGGCTGAGCACCTGGAAGTCGACGAGGTGGACGTGCAGCGGGTGGAACCAGCCTCCGGAGCTGTTCTCCACCTCCCAGATCTCGACCGCGTTCGGTGCCGGGTTGCAGAAGACCTGCTCGTAGTTGCTGCGGACGACGTCCTCCCACGTCTTCCCGTTGATGACCCACATGCCGTTGGTGCGCTCCAGCCGCAGCCGACGGGTCGCGGTGGACATCGCCGGGGTCAGGTCCATGCAGGGGTGGCCCGTCCCGAAGTCCGCCGGCACGCTGTTGCCCGCGGTGCTGGTGACGCTGCGGCCCACGGTGAACTGCATGACCTTGCCGGTGTGGTCGAAGTCGCGGGCGTTCTTCACTCCGAGGTTGAGCAGCTGCACCGTCGTCCCGGCCAGGCCGGCGAAGTCGATGACGATCTCGTAGCGCTCGGCCATGCCCACGGTCATCTGGGTGACCGTCTGCGGCCGGCGCATGAACCCGCCGTCGGTGGCGATGACCTGGAAGGGCTTGCCGTTGCTCAGCCGCAGGCGGTAGCCACGGGCGAGCGAGCCGTTGAGCACCCGGAACCGGTACTTGCGCGGCTCCACCTGCATGTTCGGCCACGGCACGCCGTTGACCAGGATGACGTCGCCGTAGACGCCGGAGTGGCCTTCGTCGTCCCACTTGAGCTGCCCGCTCGAGGTGAACGCGACGTCGCTGATGATCAGCGGCACCTCGTACTGGGCCGGGTGCGCGGTCGGCAGGGCCGGGTTGAACCGCGGGATCCCGAGCTGCTGCTCGAGGGCGTCGTCCACGATGTGGTACTGGGCGGCCAGACCCATGTAGACGTTCTCGGCGGTGTGGTGCACGCCGTGGTCGTGGTACCAGATCGTCCGGGGGGTGCAGTTGTTCGGGTACTGGTAGTTCTTCCACTCGCCGGGGTGGCTCAGGTCGCCGGCGTAGCCGTCGTACTGCGGCTTGGACGGTGACCCGTGCAGGTGGGTCGAGGTCCACGGGACGTACCGCAGCGTCGGGTGGGTCGCCGGAAGGGCGTTGATCTGCTGCATGACGACCCGGCGCGGCTTGCCCCCGCTGCGGTGGGTGCGGATGGTCGGGCCCGGGACCAGCCCGTTGTAGCCCCACATCTTCGTGCGGACGCCGGAGATGAACGTGGCCTCGCACGGCATCTGCGTGATGCGGTAGTAGTCCGTGCCGGCGTACTCGCCGCCGGGGATGGGGGCGCCGTCGGCCGGGTTCTTCCCGTAGGTGTTGCCGGGGACGTCGTCACGGGCCGTGGGGGCCAGCACCGGGGGCGCGGCGAACGGCGCGGCGTAGGGCCGGGGCAGCCGCCGCTCGTCGAGGTCGGAGGCGTCCTTGGCGGCCAGCGTCGCCTGCAGCGGCAGCGCGGCCACCGCCGTCCCGGCGAGGCCGATCTTCAGGACGTCCCGCCGGTTCAGGCTGACGGTCTCCATGTCACACCTCGCTGAGGGCGCGCTCTCACTGCGGTCGGGAGAGACCCTGCCGGGGGCGGGCCCGGCCGGTGCAGCCGTCAGGAGGGGGGAGGCGGCTCCCCGCAAGTTGGGGGAATCACGTGATCACGGTGCGTGTCCGGGCGGGGCCGGACCCGCCCGCGGTGGAGCCGGAGGTCAGCCGGGACGTCCTCCGGCGACTCCTCCGGGAGAGCCGCCGGACCCGTCCTCGAGCCACGCGCCGGCCCGGCCGGGGTCGCGGCGCAGGATCTCGTCGATCAGCAGCTCCCGGAACCGCGTTGCTCCCGGTGTCGCGCCGTCGGAGCGCCCGTCTGCGGCCCGCGCGGTCCGCCACTCGTCGAGCAGCGCGTCCTCGGGGAGCAGCCGCAGCATCTCGCGCAGCGAGTCCTCGTCCGCGGACGCCGGCCGGCCGGGCGCCAGGGGCGGGTCCCCGGCCGGCGGCTGGCTGACCCAGTGCACCGCGAAGGAGGTGCCGGCCACGAGGCCGAGACCGACGATGACGCCGGCCCAGTGCCCGAAGACCACCGTTCCGGCGATGGCCGCGGGCAGGCAGGCCAGGTAGGTGCCCGCCACCGCCGGGTGGGGGAACGGGGGGAGGTCGTTCGGGACGTGGTGCAGCCACGCCACGATCGCGCCGCCCGTGGCGGCGAGGACGGCGCCGATGAGGAGCGACGGCGCCGGCGAGGCAACGGCGCCGGCCGCGGCCAGCAGTCCGTAGGACCCCAGGGCGGCGGCGCGCGCTCCGCGCCGGAGCCACTGCCACGCGGCCTGCCACGGCTGCTGCTGGAGGGCGGATGCGCTCATCCGCTGCTCCGTCCGCCGGCGGGAGCGGCGACGGTGCGGGCGGTGCCGCTGAGCTCGTGGCTGGAGCCGGGGATCTGAGTGGGCACGATGCTCCCCTCTCGGACGTCGGTCTCCCGGGCCTACCCACGCCGTCCTCGCCCGGGGCGCCGGGCCGGGACTCGTCACGAGACCGCAAAGCTGGCCGGGGCGCGCGGTGGTCCAGGCGGTGCACCGACACGGGATCGCAAGGCCGGCGCCCGCCGACCGCAAGGTCCCGGGCGGACCGTGGAGGGTGTCCCTGGGGGACCGACGTCCGGCGGACCGCCGGCGCGCCCCCGTCCCCGAGCTCCCCGTCGCCGGGACGAGCACCTCGCCGAACCGGCCGGGGACCTCCCGACCCCTGGAGCTCCGCATGCTCCGCACGACCGCCGTCGTCCTGTACCTCTGCCTGGTCGTCGCCGTCACCGGCACCTGGGTCACCGGACAGTTCTGGGTCAGCGTGGTGGCGACGGCCGGCGTGCTGGTGTCCGGCGCCGTGGCGCTGAGCCTCTCCCGCTGGACGGCCGACGACGAGGCGGGTGACACCGCCGAGGTGCACCACCTCGTCCCGCCCCACGGGTCGCCCCGCTCGGCGGCCTACCGGGAGGGCGCCGGCGGGCTCGGCCGGGCCGCCTGAGATCGGCTCCCCCGCGGTCCGGGGGCGGGCACGCCGGGGCGTGCCCGCTCAGGAGCCGGGGGGCCACCGGCCGGCCAGGGCCTCGTCGAGGTCCGTGCGCCAGGACCGGATCTCCGTCGCGCCGATCGCGGTGGACTCGCGGGCGACGCCGGCGACCCGGTCCATCAGCTGCCGCAGGTCGGTGGACAGCCGCTCCCGCGGTGCCCGCCAGGCCACCTCGCGCAGCAGCGCGGCGATCCGCCGCAGGACGGCGGGCTGCCCGGAGGCGTACTGGATCGGCTCGTCGAGGCCGAGTTCGAGCAGCTCCCGGTGTCCCCACTGCGGCACGACCAGCCTGAGCTCTCCGTCCCCGTCGTGGTGCCGGCGCGCGCGTGCCGGCCGTGACACCAGCTCGCCGAGGATGGCGGACACGTGCGAGAGCGCGTGCACGGCGGTGGTGGGGTCGTTGATGCCGGGGGACAGGGCGCGTCCGGCGATGTCGACCACCTTGCGCAGGCTGTACGCCACGTCCCGGTCCGGCTCGCGCTCGTAGGCGAGGCGCACCCCTCGCTGCACGGCCCGCTCGAGCCCGGACAGGTCCTCGGCGGGCGAGCCGGGCCGCTGCCACGCATGGGCGACCGGCGTCCCCTCGACCACGGAGTCACCGACCCGCGGGACGAGCTGGAGGACCACGCCGGCGTCGCGGGCAGCGGCCACGAGCGACTCCTCGTCCACGGCGACGACGAAACCGCTGCCGCGCGCCGTCAGCACCGCGGGGGTCCCGGTGGGCCCGGAGGCGGTCCCCGGCGGCTCCTCGTCCGCGTCGGCGGGCAGCGCGCGTGCCCAGGTGGCGCGCCCCTCGTCGTGGACGTCGCGCAGCATGGTCTCCACCCGCAACGAGCGCGCGAGGTGCCCGAGGAAGAGGACGAGCGCCGCGACGCTGCCCAGGGTGGCCAGGTACGCGAGGCTGATCGACAGCCGGGGGACGAAGGCGTCCTCGCCGTCGGTCGCCTCGGCGGTCCGCACCGTGCGCAGCACCGTGAGCGCGTAGACGAACGTGCCGATCAGCTGCGCCAGCGTGTACTTCACGACGCGGTCGCTGGCGAAGGTCTGCAGCAGCCGCGGCGAGTACTGGCTGCTGCCGAGCTGCAGCGCGACGACCGTGAGCGAGAACGTCAGGCCGGTGACCGAGATGAGCGAGCCGGCGATGGCGGCCAGGAGGTCCCGAGCCGCGGCCGGCCCACCGCCGAAGACGAAGGCCAGCGGGTGCCCGGGGTCCCCGGAGTCGACGGCCTCGTCGAGCCGCGGCATGAGGACGCCCAGGACGACCGCCACGGTGACCGCCAGCAGGGGCACCGGCCAGAGCGAACCGCGCAGGAGGGCCAGCACCCGCGAGCCGAGCCGCCGGACGGCTCTCATCTCGTTCCGCCGCCCGTCAGCCGGACGACGATGAGCCCGCGGACCCGCCCGACCGAGCCCACCTCGGCACCTCCCGTCCGGGACCCGGCGCGGGTGCGCGAGTCGACGTCACACAGCCGGTCGCAGGGCCGGCCGTCCACCGGTTGCCCCGTCCGTGCCGCCCGCACACCCACGGCACCCGCGTCGCGACGTCACGGGCATCGTCCGGTGGAACGCGGCGGCGACGTGCCCGACGTCGACGCGGCGCGGAGCGGCCCGGGCGCCGGAACGGTCAGCGCGCCGGCGCCGGGGCGACCGGGGGCGCGACCAGCAGCAGCTCCCCGCCGTCCGCGCTCACGGAGCGACGGAGCGCCTCGAGCTCGTCCCAGCCCGCGGCCTCGGTGGTGCGCACGTCCCCGAGGTCCACCAGCACCACGTCGTGACCGCTGCGCCGCAGCGACTCGACGGTGCCGCGCAGCAGGTCGGCGCCCTGCACGGTCAGGTCCCCGCTGACCCGCACCGACCCGCGCCGGCAGTCGACCACCTCGCTCATGGAGCGGCGGCCGGGGGAGCGGGTGACCAGGGCGCTGTCCATGCGGCCAGCCTGGCAGGGACCGGGTCGGCCGGGCAGTCGCGTGCGGTACTCGTCACGGGACCGCAAAGATCATGACGGCGGGGCGACGACCAGGGGGGTGAAGTCGTCGGCCCGCAGCGGCGACGTGGTCAGCTCGCCCGAGGGCAGCGGGGCCTCGAGCGGCTCGCCCTCGCTGCTCAGCAGCACCCCGTCGACGCCGGGCAGGCTGGTGGCGGTCAGGACGATCTGCGCCACGGCCAGCCGGCCCTGCAGGCCCGACGGCGCCTCGCCCGGGCTCGACAGGTCGATCGTCACGACGTCGCCGTCCACCTCGGCCACCGAGAGCTCCGCCCCCGGCGGGATGGCCGTGGTCAGCTCGTCGTCCCGCTCGTCGCCCGTCGGCCCGGCGGTGAGCTGGCGGAGCAGCTCGGCCAGCCGGCCGCCGAGGCTCCCGCGGCCGACCTCCCGGCCGGTGGCGACGAGCACGTCCTCGGGGGTCACCAGGTAGACCCGGGGCTGGTCGCCCACCGGGGCGACCGGCGTCGGCGCCTCCGTGGTGGGGGTGGCGGAGAGGAGCCCGTAGGGGACCTCGGAGGGCTCCAGCTCCTCGGGCGAGCCGCCGGTGCTGACGCCGCAGCCGGCCAGGGCCAGGACGAGGACGAGGACCGCGGTGGCGGCGAACCGGGCCGTCACGGCCGGACCGCCGGGATCGACAGGGTCATCCGCGCCCCGCCGCACGGGCTGGCCGAGCACCAGGCGGACCCGCCGTGCCGGGCCGCGGTCTCGGCCACGATGGCCAGTCCCAGCCCGGCTCCCGGCAGCGATCCGCGCGCGGCCCGGGGCGCGCGGACGAACCGCTCGAAGACCCGCTCGCGGTCCTCGGGCGGCACTCCGGGACCTGAGTCGTCCACGGTCAGCACCACGGTGTCCTCCCGGAGTTCGACGCCGACGCGGCGGGCCCCGCCACCGTGGCGGTCGGCGTTGTCGAGCAGGTTGCGGACCGCCCGCTCCAGCCCGCGCTTGTCCCCGGCGACGACCGTCCGCTCGTCGGCCTCGGCGTCCAGCAGCTCGACCGGGCGCCCGGTGGCCGCCAGCAGCTCGCGCACCAGCTGGGCGAGGGCGACAGGGGGCCGGTCGCGCGGCGCCGCGCCGTCGTCCAGCCGGGCCAGCTCCAGGAGGTCGTCGAGCGTCGTGCGGAAGGCGGCCAGCTGCCGTTCGACGAGCTCGAGGGCCTGCCGCGAGCGCGGGCTCAGCTCGTCACCCCGGCTGGCCAGCACCTCGACGCTGGTCACGAGGCTGGTGAGCGGGCTGCGCAGCTCGTGGCTCACGTCGCCGACGAAGCGGGCGTCCCGCTCGATGCGCGCGGCCAGGGCGTCGACCATGGTGTTGAAGCTGCCGACGATGGCCACGAGGTCGGGGTCGTCGGTGGGCGGCAGCCGGGTGCTCACCTCCCCCCCGGCGATGCGCGTGGCGGCGCCGGCGACCTGGTCCAGCGGCTGCACCACGCGCCTGCTGGCCCACACCCCGAACCCGGCACCGGCGGCGGTCGCCGTCAGGGCGCCCGCGGCGAGGACGACGGCCAGCGTGTGGAGCACCGACTGGAGCTCGCCGAGCGGGGCGATCTCGTAGAACTCCAGGCCGGTGTCGCCGAGCGGGATCCCGACCACGAGCCGCGGCCCGCCGGCCGAGTCCGCGCGGATCCGGCCGGCGGACCCCGAGGTGACCAGTTCCTGCAGCTCGACCGGGACGTCGCGGGCACCGACGTCGAGGCTGGAGGAGTACCAGGACCCGTTGCTGCGGACGACGATGTCGGAGGCCCCGGACGGCAGCTGCGACAGCACGTCGGCGATCTCGGTCCCGGACGTCGCCAGACGGCTGCGCACCCGGTCGGCGTCGACGAAGGCCGCCCGGGTGACCGCGTCCTCCCGCTGCTCCAGCAGGTACCCGCGGGCCAGCACGAACGTCGTCACCACCAGGACGGCCGAGACGAGCAGCGCGCCGGCGGCGAAGGCGAGGACGATGCGGGCGCGCAGGCCCCGGCGCCCGCGCAGCCTCACTGGGGGTCCAGGCGGTAGCCCAGACCCCGGACGGTGAGCACCAGCCGCGGCGAGCTCGGGTCGAGCTCCACCTTCGTGCGCAGCCGGCGGATGTGGACGTCGACGATCCGCTCGTCGCCGAAGTAGTCGTGCTGCCACACCCGCTCGAGCAGGTCCTGGCGGCTGAGGACCCGCCCGGGCACCGAGGCCAGCTCGCACAGCAGGCGGAACTCGGTGACGGTCAGCGGCAGCTGCTCGTCCCCCCGGTGGACCGTTCCGCCGTGCGGGCGCAGGACCAGCGGCGCGTCCCCGTGCCGATCGAGGACCACCTCCTCGGGCCCGGGCCCGGAGCCGCCCTCCGGGCGGGCCGCCCCGGACCGCCGCCGCAGCGCGCGCAGGCGGGCGGTGATCTCCTTGACGTGGAAGGGCTTGGTCACGTAGTCGTCGGCCCCGGCCTCCAGCGCGGCGACGATGTCGTGGGTGTCCGCGCGGGCGCTGACCACGATGATCGGCAGGTCGTGCCGGCGCCGGACGTGGCGGATGACGCCGAAGCCGTCCATCCGGCCGAGCATGAGGTCCAGCAGCATCACGTCCGGCGCGCCGGCGTCGACCAGCGTGCAGGCGTCCTCCCCGCTGACCGCCTCGGCCACGGTGTAGCCCTCGTCCTCCAGGGCCCAGCGCAGCGGCGTGCGGATGGAGTCGTCGTCCTCGACGACCAGCAGACGGGGGGACACGACGCTCCATGATGCCACCGCGGCGGTCCCGTCATGTCCCCGGCGGCGCACCGTCACCGGATCGCAAACGTCCGGACGCGGGGATCGCAATGTCACCTGACGAAGCTCGACCGCACACCGCAGTCGCGACGACGTCCAGGGGGAACGCATGAGCAGCACGGGCGTCGGGGACCGGACGATGGTGGACGACGAGGTCGTCGTCCAGCTCGACGACGAGCTGATGGCCGACGGGTTCGCCGACGTCCGGTGGCTGCTGCACGACGCGCTGATCGCCGGTGCCCGGAGGATCGTCGTGGACCTCAGCGGGGTGCAGTCGCTGGGCAGCCCGGCCCTGGCGAGCTTCCTGTGGGCGCACCGCAGGTGCCGGGCCCGCGGCGGGTCGGTCGTGCTCCGGGGCGCCGACCGGCGCACCCGGGACATGGTGCACCGCACCGGGCTCTGGCGGGTGCTGGACCTGCAGAGCGGACCGGTGCGCGGGTCCCGGCGGGGGTCAGCGGTGCGGCGGCGGGACCTGTGACACGGCGGCGACGGGGGAGTACCCGCGCCGCTCCCGGTGGGAGTACAGCTCCTGCCGCTCCGGCAGGCCGTGGCCGCCCGGGCAGCTCAGCGTGCTGACCTCGCCCACGTACACCGACGACTGCAGCCCGCTGTGGAAGTGGATGCCGGCCTGCTGCACCAGCCGGCGGTCGCACCGGGGGCAGTGGAGGTTGTGCGGGGACTCGATCCAGACGTCGGTCATGACGTCGAGGTTGCGGTGCGGTCGGCGTCGGCGGGAACCCCGGGCCCGGTTCTCCGCGACACCGTCACGAGATCTCCACACGGGTGCGACGCGCGTGACGATCCGTTGACGACTCGTCCCGCTCCGTGGCGCAGCGCGATGACCGGACGCCGTGCCCGGCATCGTCCGGGGCGACCACGACGTGAAGGAGATCCGGATGTGCTGCTCGCGCGCTGCCCACCCCGACCGGCGCAGCCGGTTCTGCACCGGGTGCGGCCGGCGGCTCCTGCCGCCGGTCACCGGCCGGCCGGGTGGACGGGTGGTCCCGCCCTCGCCGCCCCGGCGGTGAGCTCGGGGGACTCCGGGCGGTGGCACGCCGCGGCGCCGCCGCGCGGACATGACGGGTCGGTGTCGACTCCGCCCGGCCCGTGGCGGCCGGACAGCAGAGGGTAGTGCCGGGATGCCTCGCGTCGTCCGGGGCATCTCGACGGGGAGAGACGAGGAGGAGCAGGTCTCATGGAGCTCACGAGCCTCGTCACGGCTGCGGCCATCGGGTTGGTGACCGGGACCTCCGGGTGGTTCCTCCTGCCGGAGGGCAGGAGGGGGTACCTCTGGCCGGTGCTGGTGACCGCGGTGGGTGCGGCGCTGGCCGGCACGCTCGTCGCGGCTGCCGCAGGCGTCGCGCGCACGCCGGGTGTCGACTGGCTGGAGCTGAGCGCCCAGCTGGGCTTCGCGGTGGTGGGGGTGGCCGTCTACGCCCGGCTGACGGGACGGCGGACCAGTCGCAGCGGCACGAGGAGGACCCGGTGACCTGGCCCGTCGTCCTGCTGACGGCGGCGGCCGTGCTCGCGACGGCCGGGGCGCTCGCCCCCCGCCCGGACGCCGGGACCCTGCCCGAGGAGGCACGGGCGCGGCGGTCGATCCTGGGCTTCGGCCTGCTGGCGGTGGCCGTGGGCCTGGCCGCGTTCGGCGGCGGGCTGCTGGGAGCGGGCGGCTCGGGTCCCGAGCAGGTACGCGCGCTCGCCGGCGCGGCCCTGGTGGTCGCCGTCCCGCTGGCCGCCGTCGCACTGGTCCGGTGGCTGCACGAGGCCCGGGCTGCCCGCAGGTCCCGGGCCGACCGGTGACGACCCGGTCGCTCCGCCCTCCCCGCGCATCGGGGCGGTCGATCGGCCGAGTGAGCTGACCAGGTCCTGGCAGGCCTCGAGCACCGCTCGGGTGAGCGTCGCGTCGTAGCCCGTGTGCCGGGAGAGCACCCGGCCGGTCGCGTCGCAGACGTCGGCGCAGGCGGCGTTCCTGCGGATGCAGGTCCTGAGCTCGTCGACCGACTCGGCGTGGTGGTCCTCCCGCGCCGGCCCGGCCGTCACCGATCCGTCCCGCCCGGGTGCGGTTCAGGGCGCCGGGGCGGGTACGGGGGGCACGGCCCGAGACAGCGGGCCGGGACGCGGGGGAGGAGTCCGCACATGGCCGCCACCGACCGGATCGCCGGGAGCGCCGTCCCCGGTCGATGCCGCCGGCTGTGACCGCGCGGGCACGGGCGACCACGTGCTGATCGACCTCCTGCTCACCGCGGCGGGAGCGCTCGGCATCGCGGTCGCGGCGCTGTCGGGCCGGCTCCGGCGCTGGCCGGTCTCCGAGCCCGTGCTCGCGCTCGCGGTCGGCGTCGTGCTCGGTCCCGCGCTGACGGGCGTGCTCGACGTCCCCCCGCTCACCGCGGACAGCACGTGGCTGCACACGGCTGCCCGGCTGCTGCTCGCGGTGTCGGTCATGTCGGTCGCGCTGCGCTACCCGGTGCGGGAGGTGCGGGCCCGGCTGCGTCCGGTCCTCCTCCTGCTGGCGGTCGCGATGCCCGCGATGGGCGTCGTCACGGCCGGGCTCGCCGCCGTGACCCTGGGCGTGGGAGTGGGCGCGGCCGCCCTGCTCGGCGCCGCGCTGTCCCCGACCGATCCGGTGCTGGCCTCCAGCGTCGTCACCGGCGGGCCGGCCGAGGAGGACCTCCCTGCCCGGGACCGCCAGGTGCTGTCCCTGGAGTCCGGAGCCAACGACGGGCTGGCGCTGCCGCTGGTGCTGCTGGCCGTCGCGCTGGCCGGTCCCCTGGGCGTCGGGGCGGCTCTCGCCGAGTCGCTGTGGCAGGTGGCCGGGGCGACGGGTCTGGGTCTCGCCCTGGGGTGGTTGGGGGCCCGGGCGCTGCGGGCGGGGGAGCGGCACGGCTCCACCGACACCGGTGCGCGGCTGCTGTTCACCGTGGTGCTCGCCTTCGCCGTCCTCGGGGTCTCCGGCCTGGTGCACGTCGACGGCATCCTCGCGGTGTTCGTCGCCGGCCTGGCGTACAACCACGTGGCCACCGGTGCCGACCGGACCGACGACGTGCCGATCGACGAGGCGGTCAACCGCTTCCTCGTCCTCCCGCTGTTCGTGGCGCTCGGCGTCGTGCTGCCCTGGGAGGCGTGGGCCGACCTCGGGTGGCGCGGCCCGGCGCTCGCCGTCGGCGTCCTGCTGCTGCGCCGGCTGCCGGTCGTGTGGCTGCTCCGCCGGCCGTTGCGGCTCGGCCGGCCCGACGCCGTGTTCCTCGGGTGGTTCGGGCCGGTCGGGGTGTCGGCGCTGTTCTACCTGGCCATGGAGCACGAACGGCTGGCACCGGACCCGGTGGTGCTCGCGGCCGGGAGCCTCGTCGTCGCCGCCAGCACCGTGGTGCACGGCATCTCCTCTGCTCCGGGCCGGGTGCTGTACCGCCGCGCGACCGCAGCCGCGGCGCAGCAGACCGATTGAGGAAGGGTTCCCTCCATGTGGTTCGACTCGTGGTCCGACCTGGGCCGCATCCTCGCCGTCGGGACGAGCGCCTACGTGACGGTGGTCGTCGTCCTCCGGCTGACGGGCAAGCGCACGCTGTCCAAGCTCAACGCCTTCGACCTGGTGGTCACGGTGGCGCTGGGGTCGGTGCTCGCGACGATCCTGCTGAGCGGGGACGTGTCGTGGAGCGAGGGCGCGCTGGCGCTCGGTCTGCTCGCCGCCGCCCAGCTGGTCGTCGCGTGGGTCACCGTGCGCCGGCCCGGCATGCGATCGGCGGTGACCTCCCGGCCGCGCCTGCTCCTCACCGACGGCGCGCCGCTGCCCGAGGCGCTCCGCGGGGAGCGGGTGTCGATGGACGAGATCCGCCAGGCGGTGCGCGCCAGCGGCTCCGGGGACCTGTCCACCGTGGCCGCCGTCGTCCTCGAGAGCGACGGGTCCCTCAGCGTGCTCTCCCGCGACCAGCTCGGTGACGGGTCGGCGCTGGACGGCGTGGAGGGCGTGCGGACCGCCGAGGGCTGACCACGTCCGACGGCGCCATCGCTGCGGACACCGGGTGGGGCGGGTGGGGCTCGAACCCACGACCCAGGGATTATGAGTCCGGTGGGCCACGTATCGACGCTGATCCCTCATGACCGGCCGGGGCCGTTCCCGCACGTCAGACGCTTGCCGCAATCCGCACGTGTTCGCCTCTGCCTTTGCGGCACTTGGGCGTTCGTGCCCACCGTGTGCCCACCCCACCCTCGTCAGGGTGGCGTCCGCGGCCGACACGGGGTCAGGGCGGCCTGGCGCCGGACGTCGTCGAGGTGGACCGGTTCTATGCGACGACGGCGCTGCCGTACGAGCACCGCGAACGAGTGGCCGCCGGCCTCCGCGACCAGCTGCCGCAGGGGCTCGGGCGTCGCATCACGCCGGGCGGGTCAACGTTCAAGATGACCGTCGCGACGACATCACCCGAGAGGCATGGCCGGCCGAGGCATGTGTGCTGGCCGACGACGTCGCTGCGTCCGGGCTCGCCGTGAGCGGCGCGGCTGGCGACTCTATGCTCGGCCGTCATGCGACCGGTCGACCTGCCTGCCGAGGCGGTTGTCATCCGGTTCACCCCGGTGAGGCCTGACCGGGTGCTCGTGAAGGCGAACCAGGAGCATCGCTTCGTGGGCGCCTACGGACTGTCCGTGTTTGCGAGCGCCCCTCGTTTGGGTGAAGACACGGACACGGTCGTCCGAAGACTGTTGGAGGCGGCGCAGCTCGATGGAGTGAACCCTGCCACCAACAAGAACTACTACATCTGCAGCACAGCTGCGGCACTGCGGGATCTTGGGTTCTCGTTCTACAAGTACGAGGAGCACGAAGAGCCCAATGAGCCGCCCGAGCACTACTCTGTTGACCTGGGCTCCGACGGAGCTGGACCCACCGTAGATGCGGTGATCAGCTTCCTCGGAGCCTTCGAGACGAGAAGGTGGACCACGCCGTGATGAGGATCGAGATCGACCTGAACGTGCGCGTCCGTGGTAGCGGGACGTACGCCGGTTTCGAGGACGTCGTCGACGCTGCCCCCACCGACCTCCAGCCAGGCGACGAGGTCGAGGTCTTCGAGTCAGAAGCCGACCTGGTCGGACGCGGCCACGTCACTGCGATCGACGTCGAACGCCAACTCGTGTACCTCTCTGTCGACTGGGCGTCGCTGCGCCCGCCGGCCCAGCACACAACGGTCGTTCCGATCACCTACGTGCGCCGTTGGTACAACGGCGCCCTGCAGCCCGAACGTGATGTCGCAACGAGCACCGTCGGTGGTCCCACCTTCAAGAACGTTGAAGCGGCCACCGAGGTCCTGACGCACAGCCACGAGCAGCCGCTGCAGGCCGTCTGACCGTGGGAAGCATTGCTCAAGACGCTCACGCAGTCCTCCTCCTCGCCGACTACATCGGCTTGGACAGCGGCGGCAAGCTCAACCTCATGGGTGCCGGCTTTGGTGTCGCCGGGTGGCAAGCCGGCCAGACGGCACCGATGTACCTCGCCGTGATGATCGACGTGCCTGGGCGCCATGCTGGCGAGCAGTTCACCTGGTCAGTCGAGCTTCGTGACGTCGAGGCAGACCAGCTTGTCGTGCTTCCGGGGCCGACCGGACAGGGCGAGCCGGTGCGTTTCGCGCAAGCTGTTGTTGCGGAGCGGCCGACGTCTCCGGGGCTGGCACTGCCACCTGACCTCCCTGGCCGGGTGCAGATGCAGTTCGCCTTTCCCAACGGGATGCCGTTGACCCCTGGCCGGCGCTACCGATGGCGGCTTGCAATCGACAACACGTTTCGCAAGAACTGGGTAGCCAACTTCTACGTCCCAGAACCGCCGGCTCCGCCGGTCTATGGGGGTCCGAACGGGCCGGGCGCAATCGAGGGCGTGGAGCAAGTCCCAGAGGAAGAAGACCCGCTGGAAGAGCTCTAAGGGCCGGCAGCCGCACGCCACCAGCGGCGTAGCGACGTGCTTTGCGGGGCCCCTCGCCTGTCCCGTCGACGAAGCCTCGCGAGACCTGCAAGATGTGACCACACAGCGCCCAGCAGCCGCATTAGCCCTGCTCAGGCGGGGCGCCGGGTAATGGCTAATTCCGCAGGCTCTCTCATGACGCTCGGGCTTCAACTGTCCATGTTCGAACTGCGCGACGTATGGCCGGGCGCGGCCCTGCCCGTTACGCCTCACCTCGATCCTGGGCCTTCTTCCCAGCAGCCGCGAGACCCACCAGTCCAACGACTGCCGCGGCGTACGGCGTTGCGTCCTTCGTGCCTTGGATCGCTTGGGCGCCCTTCTCCACAATGGGCCCGAGCTGCCTCGCCGACCACGAGCGGGGCTCGGCTTGGATCTCGAGGAGCTCGTGGAAGTCATCGACTCCGCTCGCTACGAGGTTGCCTGCCTGAACTACTTCCAAGGACTTTTTCCAATTCCAGACCAACTTCGCATTTGCTTTGCCGACAGCCACGTCCATACGGTCCAGCAGTTGCGCAGTGCGTTCTAGGAACAGTTCTAGTCGGCTCTGGCGAGCTGCCTTCAGCCCGAGACGATGGCGGTCCAACTCGTCCGGCGACGCGTCCGAAACACGGTCGAGCTCCAAGTCGGCGATCGCGTCTTGTAGTTGGAAGCAACGAGCGAGAACCGCAAGCCAGACACGCACCTCGGACCCGGCTTCCTTGGCCGTCTTGGCGATATCGCCAACTTTCGACTTCCGCTCCAGCTTCTCGGCGAGGTCCCTGAGTTGACGCGAGGCGTACGCCTGCGTTTCCAGGATCGTCGTGGAGGTGCTCTCCACTTTCGACCATGTGATCTCCGAGACCCTGCCCACTGATTCCCGGACGCTCATTGCCTCCCGGATCGCGAGGTCGACTCCGTCAGTGCGTGCGAGCACCTGGTTCTTCTGGGCGCGGCGAACGTCATCGAGCTTCTCGTCGATCTTCGCGAGGTAGTCGGTGATCTCCGCCATGGCCTCCCGGCTCGCGACCTGCGCCATAAGGCCTGCTACGCCGGATAGCACCGCCGGGTTGGTGACTAGTGACCCCAGGCGTTGTTCTGTCTGGAGCCAGTTCTGAACCTTTCCGGGTATCCCCACCATGACGTGGCTGACCCCAGGCGTCTTGGTCTCGATGAGCCCGTGATCCTTGACGAGTCGAGCGGACTCCTCAGTCAGCCTGATCCAGCGGCCCGAGTTCTCGGCGATTTCCGAAGCTGCCTGTGTGGCGTCGGATGCCATGGCGAGCAGGGCCTCAAGACGTCGCAGATTGAGCTGCCGTGACGAGGCCAAGAGTCCCTTCGACTTGAGAAACGCCTCGACGGCCGTCTCGGCGCCGATGATCGCCACACCGTCGCCGTCGCTGATCAGCTGAATCTCGTTGTCCATCGTCGCTTCCTGGGTTGGGCTCTCGTGGTCAGGGGCCTCGAATGACCTCGGCGGGCCGGACAGGTCTTGGTGGCGTGCCGCGCCCCAAGCCGCCTACTCCCGTTCGAATCCAGCCTGCTCGAACCGCAGCGTGCCGGCGTTCTCCGACACTGTGCGGACGACGTCGTCGCTGAAGCCCTCCGCCTTCGTCGCGGAGATCTCCAGACGAACCTCCAGTTGAGCGCCGGCGGCGGTGAGTCGTTGGAGCACCTCGTCGACGACGACGGCGAAGTCCTTGCCGTACTTCTGGGGGTCTAGCTGGTGCACGCCGAAGAAGCGGGTCTTCGGCGCGGGGGTGGAGCCGGGCGCCTGGCCGGTGGTACCCCACGTCCCTGTTCCTGTGCCAGTCCCGGACTGGCCGGTCGGAGTCCCATCGGTCCGCGGCGTTTCGGTGTCCGCCTCCAGCGTCCGCTCGGCTTCGTCCTTGGCCCGCTGCGCCAGCGCAGCCGCCGGCTGCACCAGCAAGGTCGTGCCTGTCACCGCGAGCGGCACGGAGTCGCCCGGCAGCCGCAGGTCGACGAAGCGGCCGGCCGACTCGTCGAACCCGGCGGCCAGCGCGAAGGTCGAGTGCTCCCAGCCGAGCGGCTCATTCAAGGTTTGCGCGATCCCGGCCTCCAGCACTCGGCGGTCGGTCAGCCGGGTCAGGTACGGGTACTGCGCGAACAGGTCCCACAGGGCTGCGACGCTGACGTGCCCCGCCTCCCAAGCCGCGGGCATCCGGTTCAGCTGCATCCGGATGACCGCTGGCGCCACCTCGTCGGCGAGCTCGCTCTCGCGGTGCAGCTTGGACAGCGCCCGGTCGAGCACGGAGCTGGCCGAGGCATCCGCGCGCAACGCCGACACCGTCCACGGCTCACCGGGCTGCTGGGTGGGCACGATCAGCCAGGTGTAGCCGTCCAGCAGGCGGGAGGTGACGGTGCCGTCGGCCTGCTTCGCACGATCGCGGGCCTGATTGGCCTGGGCGATGCTCAGCCCGAGCTGCTCTGCCTGCTCGGCGACGAACAGCCAGCCCAGGTAGTCGCGGACGGCGCGGTCGAGATCGTCGGCGCGCGCGCTGTCGAGGGCCAGCAGTGCCAGCTGGTTGCGCCGCACCCGCGCGCCGCCGGCCCGGTTGTCCACGACGGCGTGGGCCGCGGTGACGGCGGCGTTCGCCGTCGGCGACTTGCGCTCGTAGACGTGTTGCGGCGGCAGGACAACGAGCCGGAACTCGTCGCTGTCGGGCACCTCGGCCGGGTCGGCGGTCAGGTGCACGGCCGGTCGCCCCTCGCGGGCCCGGCGGACGGCGTCGAGCCGACGCAGCACCTCTGCCGCGACGTCCTCCGGGTGCAGTCCGGCCGCATGGTCTCGCGCGGTCCGCGAGGTGTTGGCCTGGGTGTCGTACCAGTACAGGGACTGGTTCGTGTACAGGTAGGTGGCCTGGTCGGCGAGCTGATTGAGCGCCGAGTGGAAGTTCCCCGGCACGTCGCCGGGCACGGCCGTGCCGAGGAACACCCGCCGGCGGTCGATGCCCTTGTTCGCCGTGTGCAGCGTCGGGGTGGCGCCGAGAAAGATGGCTCGGGCCAGCCGCTGGGTGACCAGCCGGCTGCCCAGCAGGGCCTTGTTCGCCTCGTCCACCTGCCGCGGCACGGACTGCGGGCCGTCGACGTCGGCGTCGACGACGCTCTTCCACTGGTCCTCGACGTACTGGGTGATCTCGGTGACCACCCCGTCGTCGGACAGCGGCACCGAGCCGGGCAGGATCAGGGGCGCGGTGTCGCCGGCCCGCCATAGCGCGCCGACGACCGTGTTCATGAGCCGCAGCACGCCGCGGGTGCGCTGGAACCGGTCGAGGGTTGACCAGTCCTCGTAGAGCCGGTCGAACAGCTCTGGGTGTACCGGGTAGGAGCGGCGGATCCGATCGATGTAGGCGTTGTCGATTGCAGTGCCCGGGAACTCTGCCGAGTGCTTGCGGTAGAACTCGACGAACTGCTTGGCGGTGGCGCTGATGTGCGCGAGCGCCTCGGGGGAGGGGCGCTCGAAGAGCCGTTGCCGCACAATCTCGAACGCCTCATCGGCCGAGGCGGCGCGCCACTGGCTGGCCACCCGGCGGACGGCGTTCTGCAGCCGACGCAGCGCCAGCCGGCCGTTTTCGCCGCCGACCTCCTCGTCGATGACGCCTGTGTTGTCGTCCTCACTGTCCGGTGAGGCCGGGATGGAGATGACAACGAGGACGCCGGGCGTGCCGCTGGCCGCCTCCGTGAGCGTCTGGGCGAAGGTGAACTGGGTCTCAAAGGTGCCGCCGACGAGCTTGTCGTCGTCCCGGCCGACCAACTGCCGGGCGTAGGCCACCCACTCGTCGATGAGGATCACCGCAGGTGCGTGCTCGGCGAGCAGCTCGTGGAGCGCCGTGCCGGGGTTGGTGCCGGTGGCGTCGGCGTCCGCGACGCGGGCGTATCCGGCCGCGCCGCCGAGCTGCCAGGCCAGCTCGCCCCACAGCGTGTGCACCCGGGTGCCGTCGGGCTTTGTGCGCACCTGTCCGGCGGCGAGGTGGTTGCCGACGATCGCTGCGCGGCTCACGCCGGCGGGCAGGCCGGGATCACCGACGAGCTCCTGCACCTCCTGCGGCAGCCGGTCGACCGGGGTGCCGGAGAACAGGTGCCACAGCGAGAGCATCGAGTGCGTCTTGCCGCCACCGAACGTTGTCTGCAGGTTCACCACGGGAGAGGCGTTGGCGTCGCCGCGGATCCGTCGGGCGGCGCCACCGAGCAGGTCTCGCAGGCCGTCGGTGAGGAAGGTTCGGTTGAAGAACTGGACGGGGTCGCCGTACTCGCCCTCGGCCTGGCCGGTCGCCACTCGGTGTAGGTCGGCGGCGAATTCAGCGGCCTGGAAGTTGCCAGCCGCGACGTCGCGGTGCGGCTGGAGCACCTCCCGCCACGGCTTGAGCCCTTCTGCGCCGACGGTGCTCATCGCGGTGACCACACGGCGGTCCTGGCTTTCGGAGGACAGCCGGCGCAACTCCATGCGGTCATCGCGAACGGCATCTGCGTCGGCGGGCGCGCCGATCGCGCGCAAGAACCGCTCGGCGGTGTCCAGCGCCCGATAGGCGTCGTCGGCCGAGAACGGCTTCATGTGCGCCCACTGGTTGCGGGTGTCGCGCAGCTCCTCGGCCAGGCTCTTCTCCGACCGGGACAGCTTCTCGTCGAACGGGTACCAGCCCGGCTGAAGCGCGTGCCCGACGTTCTCTGTCAGCATCCGCAGCTGCGCCTGGACGTCGCCGCGGTCGTAGGTCTTGCCGGTGATGCCCTTCTTTGCGTCGCGGGCGGCGAGCAGGGCGGTCCAGTTCTGCCCCTCGGGGACGGCTTGGGCTACGGCAGAGGCGACGAACTCGTCGAGGGCCTCGGCGAGCCGCTCGAAGGCGCGGCCGACCCGGTCGCGGTTGCTGGTGGCCATCAGTACTCGTCCTCGGCGTTCTGATCGATCTCGAGCTGGGCGGCGGCCGCGATCGAGCTGCCGGTGGCGGCCTCGGCGATCTCGTTCCAGGCGGCGGCGAGGGTGTTGAAGGCGACTGCGTCGGCGGTCTGCTTGCGCTGCTCGGCGATACGGAACAGCAGGTAGGCCAACTCCTTGGCTAGTGCTAGGTCGACCACCCCAGGCACCGCCCGGTACGTCGCAGCGGCGGCCGGCACCCCGCCGTCGGCCAGCACCCGTGACAGGTGCAGCACAACCTCCCAGACAGTGAGGTGCGGATCGGTGGCTGGATCCCAATCGGCCGACAGGTCGCCCGAGGCGAGCAACCGGACTACACCGCCATGCGCGGTGAGGACGCCGGACCGACTGAGCCGCCCGAGCGATGCGCCCCGGCCGTTGGCCATGTTCTCCGCGTCGCCGAATTTGCCAGGGCCAAAGCCATTCTGCCGGAACCAGGTCAGCGAAAACCGGGTGTCGGCGTCGAAGTCACCCTCCTGCTCGTTGAGCACCTCGTCGAGCAAAGCGTTGATCTGCTGCAGCGCCTCTCGCACCGGCATGGGCCGACCGTCGTTGCCGAGGACGGCGGCGTACCGGGTGAACACAGCCATGCCAGGGCCAATCGCCGCTTGAGGCAAGTCGACGGGCGCCACCGCGCCCTGCTGCAGCTCTCGCAGGGCGTCGGGCAGCTCGATGCGGAGAGCGGCAAGAAATCCTCGCCGGTCGGTGGTCGGGGCGTCCGTCGGTCGGGGACGGAGCGCGAGCACGATAGACGACGCAAGCGCATTGCTGTCGATGCTTCGCATCCGGTTGCCAAGCTCGCTCCGCAATGGCCAAGTAGCCGTGATGGCCCAACCCGCCCGGATCATTGATCCGAGCAGGGTTTCCCACCCGGTCGACGACTCGCCGGCGATCTCCGACTCGGACTGCTTGAAGGCGTAGTACACAGTGACCGGGAAATCTGGGTGGGCGTTTTCCCGCGCGTTGGCGAAGACCTCCTCAAAGCCGGATTCAAAGAAGCTCTTCGCGTGCTCCTTGCCGCCCTGACGATAGGGGTTGGCGATCAACTCATCGGACTTTGGTGTGAGCACTGTGGAAAACAGCCCGGGGTGGATGGCTCGCAGCGACCTGCGCATCCAGACGTAGAAGAAGTCGGACAAGTCGGCGTAGCCGATGTTGTCGTAGTACGGCGGGTCGGTTGAGAGGACCCGACCCTTGTAGTCGGCGTGTTGGGCGCCCACGGCGGCCGCGCTTCCGCAGCCCATGGTCGGCAAGCGATCGATTGCGCGCGCTACCCAGTCGACATCCTCGAGGAAACCGCCGGAGGACGATGCGAAATTGTTAGCTTCGGCGAACTCCCAGGTCATGGAAATAGCCTGTCGAGCAAAGACGCCTCTGACGGCCTCCATCTTAGTGCTACTGTCCCACGAGCAAATCGAGGACGACTTATTCGTCAGGCGACTGACGGTAAATGCGAGGCAGGTAGCGATCGCATCGGCGTACGCAGCGGCTCCCGCGCCGCCTCCTTCGAGGGGCTCACCCTCGGGCATGTTCGCATCAATCGCATGGGCGTGGACCTGCTCCCTGACTTCGCTAACCAGATCGCTGAAGGTCGTTAGGGCAGTGAGCTGACGCGGACTGAACAGATCGGAGTAAAGCTCGAAACCGTAACCCTGTACTCGAAACCCGAGTGCCTGCTCAGGAAGAGGTCCGTTTGGCGAAGAATCTGGCTTGGCTACTTGGGCGGCCTGCTCTTGCTGTGGCGTAGGCGCCAAGTAGTGGCGCTTGCGGCGCCCCTCTGCCACAACTGCCATGAGTTGCGCGCCAATCTCCTTGGCCTTGCCCGCGTTCCGAATATGCTGAAGCGGTACCGCCGTCCCGCACGAGATGCAGCGCGCGCCGGTACGGCGGACGGTTCCATCGTTCGCTGCTGTCGGCGCCTTCTGTGGGTCATGTCCGATGGTGAACCGCACCCGCCCCCGCTCGACGATCGGAACGACGTAGGCCTCTTTACCCTTCTTCTTGCCCAGCCACCAACTACTGGTCAGGGGCATCGCAATGCGGCACGCCGGGTTGGGACAGGTCACGGTCCGCGCCCAGATCCAGGCAATGACCCGCGTTGTCGTTCCGTCGGACAGTTCGGCGTCGGGGTAAAGGTGGCCGATCCGCTTCTGGGCCTCCTCGCGCATCCAGTCGCCGTAACGGCGGACGTCCTCCGCCAGTCCGGTCGCTCGTGGCCAGTCGCCCAACCGCGAGTCGGCGGCCCCTGGAAAGACGGGTGGCTGGTCAGCGAACCTTGGCGGAATCTCGATCAGTGCCTTGTTGATTAGGGCGGCGACTGGGTTGAGATCGGAGGCGCGCGCCTCGAGGCCGAGCCGCTGGGCCTCGAGCGGGATGGAGCCACCGCCCGCGAACGGGTCTATCACCGGCGGCGGGTTGCCTCCGGTATCGCGCAGGATCTCCTCGTGAGCACGGGCGAAGAGCTTCTCGTCCCCGGTGTTATCCCAGGCAACCAGCTTCTCAATCAGCCGGTGCAGCCGGTCCCGTTCGGCGGTCACCCAGGCCTCACGGGCCTCGGCGTCCGGGATGGCCAGGGCTTCCGGCCGGCACGAGGGATCGTCGACCAGTTGGGCGAATAGCACTGCCCGGGCAGTGGCCAGCGGTTTGCGGGACCACCAGAGATGCAAGGTTGAGGGGTGGCCGTGCCTGATCGACTTCTCCCGGGCGGATTCGGCGTTGATCTTCTCCAGTGGGAGCGAGACCTCGATCAGCTTGCGGCGGGGTAGTGCAGACACGGCTAGACGTCCTGACGAGCGGAGAGACAAGGAACGGGGAGGTCAGTGCGGCGGCGAACCGCGGGCCCACATCGCGGCCCAGTCGCCGCGGATGCCGGTGGCCGCGAAGCCCCCGAGGTCGGTGGTGGCGAACGGGTCGTCCACGTAGCGGACCTCGTCACGGGCTGGGTCGTCCGGATCGACGCAGACCAGCGCCAGCCGATAGTGCGGGGCGGCGGTCTTGCCGCGGAGTACCTCGGTGTAGGTCACGAAGAAGTCTGACGCCCCGGCGATCCGACCCTTGACCTCAATAAAAACTAGGTGTCCGTCGGGCGTGAGCGACTCGATGTCGTAGCCGGGGTTGTTGCGCGACTTCTCCGTGGGGCACCGGCCGAGCGTCAGCTCGGCGGTAAGCACGGCATCTACCGCGCGCCGCTCGGTGAACGAGGTGTCCACCGCCGTCGCCGCCGGCACCTCGGCCGCGGGCAGCAGGCCGGCAGGAAGCACGAGTACCGCGGTGAGCACCCGCGGCGGCCGGGCTGCTAGATGCGCCTCGTCATCGAGCTGGGCCAGCCGGCCCTCCAGCCGCACCTCCAGCTCCTCGGCCCAGCGGCGGGCGCGCTCCGGCGTCATCCGCACGCTGCGCCCGGCGGCGACCTCCCCAGCCAGCCGCACCGCCTGGGCCGACCAATGGTTGACCTGCTGCAGCAGCCGGGCCTCGACCTGGGCGCGAGTGCGGGCGACCAGCGGCAGCACCCGGGCAGCGACGTCGGCCCGGTGCTCAGGCTGGCTGTGCTCCGCGGCCCATCCCAGCGCGAGCTGCTCAACGCCGGTGCTCAGCCAGCTCTCGGCGAGCACGTGATCTGCGGCGGGGCGCCCGCCCGACGGCAGCGGCTGCAGGTCAAGGTACGGCGCCGGCCCGGCAAGCTGAGCGGACCCGGCGGCGGTCAACGTGACGAAGCCGAACCGCTTGCTCACCGGCATCCCCGTGCCGTCGACGATCTCCTCGGCGAGCGCCACGAGGAGCCGCGGCACCACGCCGTCGTCCGTGGGGTCTACCAGTACCGCGCCCCTGCGCAGCGCCTCGGCGTGCCGGTGGAGCGTCTCGGCGACGACGGCGTCCATAAGCGGGTGGCCGGGAGCGAGCAGGTCGGCCCGAGGCGGGCCCTCCAGGTGCGCCGGGTCGAACGCGACCCGGGAGTATCGGGGAGCGAGCGGTACCCGGCCGTGCATGGCCGCGGCCCGCTGGCGCAGCACGGCGGGGATGTGTGTGACCTCGTCCCGGCCCGCCTCACGCCGGGCAATGCGGCCGCCCAGCCGGATGAAGGCGTCGCGGAAGAACATCTCCACGAAGTGGGGCTGTAACCGACGTGCCCGCGCACGCTCCATCGACAGCCGCAGCTCTTCTAGGTCGGCCGCGCCGAGCACCTCATCGTGCAGCGCCCGCTCGGCCAGCAGCTCGGCCAGACCCTCGGCCACCTGCGCGTCGACGACGTGCTCCAGTCGAGCGCGCACCTCCGGCCGCTCGCCGTAGCGGATTGCCTCGACCAGCAGGTCGCGGAGGGGGACGTTGCTGAACGCTGTCCCCAGGACGTCGAAGATGCGCCGCTCGTAGGCGGCGCGCTGCTGTTCGATCTTGTCCAGCAGGCGGGTGAAGACCTGGCCCTCGCGGGTGTCGGCGGCGACGAGGTTCCACAGCCGGCACACCTCGGTCTGCCCGATGCGGTGGATGCGGCCGAACCGCTGCTCGATGCGGTTGGGGTTCCACGGCAGGTCGTAGTTGACCATCAGGTGCGCGGCCTGCAGGTTGAGCCCCTCACCGGCGGCGTCGGTGGCGACTAGCACCGAGCAACGGGGGTCGTGGGTAAATCGCTCGCGGATCTCCCGACGCTCCTCGCGGCGGGTACCGCCGGAGATGGCGACGACGGCAGACGGATCGCCCAGCAGCTCGCCGATGCGTCGCTGCAGGTAGGCGAGCGTGTCGCGGTGCTCGGTGAAGACGATCAGCTTGCGCCGGTCGCCGTCCTGCCCCGTCAGCACCTCGTCGGTCAACAGCGTGCGCAGCTCGGCCCACTTGCGGTCCTCCCCGGCCGCGCGCACCCGCGCGGCGAGTTCTTCCAGCTCGGCGAGGAGAGCGATCTCGACGTCCAGCTCGGCGCGAGTGCGGGCAGCTGTGGCCGCGTCAGTGACGTCGTCCTCCAGCTCCTCGAGTTCCTCGGCGCCGAGGTCGTCCTCCTCCGCCCGCTCCAGGTCTACCCGGCGCCACACCGTCCGGTCGGTCTCGTCACGCCGTGCCTCGAGCCGCGCGCGGCGGCGTTGCAGCGAGCGCCAGATCGCTTCGGGGCTCGACGCCAGCCGGCGCTGCAGCACGGTGAGGGCGAAGCCAACCGTCCGGGTGCGCCCATCGGTGGCATCGAGCTGTGCGGCGCGGTCCCACTCGTTGCGCACGTACTCGGTGACGCGCTCGTAGAGCTCCTGCTCACCTGGACTGAGTTCGTACGGGACGGTCTCGGCGATCCGCTCCGGGAACAGCGGCTTGCCGTCGAAGGTGAGCAGCTGCTCCTTGACCATGCGGCGCATGAGGCCGCTCGTCTCCGCCGTCTCCGCGCCCCGGCCCTCGAACCGGTCGGTATCGAGTAGCTGGAGGAACGCGGCGAAGTCCTCGTCCTTGCCGGCGTGCGGCGTTGCGGTCATCAGCAGCAGGTTGCGGGTGACCCGGCCCAGGAGCTGGCCCAGCCGATAACGGCGAGTGGTGGACAGCTCGGTGCCGTACCAGTGTGCCGACATGCGGTGCGCCTCGTCGACGACGACCAGATCCCACGAGCTCTCGGCCAGCCGGTCGAGCAGGTCATCGTCGCGGGACAGCTGGTCCATGCGCGCTATCAGCAGTGGGTGAGCCTCGAAGACCGAGCCACTGAGCGTGCCGTCGACCATCGGGCGGGACAGCAGCTCGAAGTGCAGGCCGACCTTGCCGGCCAGTTCCTCCTGCCACTGCTCGACGAGACTGCCCGGGGCGACGATCAGGCAGCGTTGGAGGTCGCCGCGCAGCGCGAGTTCCTTCGCGTAGAGCCCTGCCATGATCGTCTTGCCGGCGCCGGGGTCGTCGGCCAGAAGGAAGCGCAGCGGCGAGCGCGGCAACATCTCCTCGTAGACGGCGCGGATCTGGTGCGGCAGCGGCTCAAGGTCGCTTGTGGAGACGGCGAGCATCGGGTCGGAGAGCGCGGCCAGATGCATCCGCTGGGCCTCCGCGGCGAGCCGGAACTCGGCGCCATCGGCATCGAAGGACCAGCGCGGCCCGGCGGTGCGCGTCGACAGTTGGGCCTCGGCGTCCCGACCGAGCAACACCTCGGCGAGCCGACCCCGCGGGTCGCGGTAGGTGAGGGTCAGCGCCGAGGAGCCGTGCCAGCTGACGGCGACGACCGTGACGGGATCCCGGGGCAGGACGCCGTCGACCTGTATGCCTGCAGCCAGGTCCTCCAAGACCATGCCGCGACCTTCCCCGTTCACGGCGACCAACCTATGTCCCGACGCCGAGCAGTTGGCCGTGCGCGCTCCGAACGGGGTTCCTCCGGGGTAGGAGTCGCATCGGGTGACACATGCGCCAGGGGAGACTCGGCAGTCTCCGTTCTCGCCCACTACGGAGATCGAGACGCCAGATCGGCGCGGCTGAGCTTGGGCTGGGCAACCGGCTCACCGACTGGGCACCTGGAGCTTCATCTGGCGCACCGCAGGCCGGCCGTTTGCGTGATACGTCGGAGGGGCGTGGCAGCTCGCAGCGTTGTCGGAGATCTCCAGGTCAGGGAAGCGCCCGCCCCCCCGCCTGCGCGGGCTTTCGGGCGTTTCGGCATGAACCCTTACGCGCGCGTGCGCGGACCCAGCGCCGGATCCGACCTCGTCGTTTCCTCCGGCCACTGAGTCCAACAACTGCCGGATGACCCAGGGACTACGGATCCCACGGTGGAGCTCTGACCAGCGGAAAGACCCCATGTGAGCACACGGTGGGCACGCGAAATCACAGCCGGAACAGGTCCGCGGACGCGTAGGTCGATGCCGCGGCGCAGTCGCTCTACCAGCGGGTCAGGCTGCTCCGGTTCTCCGACTGCACCGTCGCCGGCGGCTCGACTGTCCAGCCGTATCGACGCAGCGTGGCCGCGGCCTCCTGCTGGGCGTCGCGGACAATCGCGCCGAGCTGTCGGCGACGCCAGGTCTGCCGTCCCCGCTGCAGCATCTCGGCCCAGCCCGGAAGCTTGTCCACTCCGCACTCTTCGACCAAGAACTGGAGCAAGTCCTCGAGGCAGGGCCGGAACCGCTCCCCGCCGATCGGGAAGTGCAGCGATGAAAGGTCATGCGGCTTGCGGACCCGGTCGGGGTCTATCGCGTGCGCTCGCGCGAGCAGGTGAGAGAAGGCGCCGCGCTCGGCGTAGACCTGCCAGTGCGCCACCGGGGCACGGTTCATGTCCGACCGGTAGTCCAGGCGGACGAGCGGCCTGCTGTCGAGGACCGACCGGACCTCGAAGTCGGATCGGACGGCCTTCAGGTACTCGCCGACCCGGTCGAGCTGGAGGAAGATCACGGGGAACAGGCCGGCGAGGTGCTGCCCGCCCACGTACAGCGGTACGCCCTTCCCTTCGGGGCGGACGATGTAGCGGTCACCCGCCTCGCTGCGCTGAGAGATGACCCGCCGGTGTCCCGGCAGGACGCCGTCCAGCGTCTCTTGCAGCTCAGTGGCGAAGTGGACGGACTGCTCCTCCAGGGTCTCCGACACTCAGCCGAAACTACTCACCCAGCAGGAAGGCGATCTCGTCGAGCTCTTCCTTCACGTCCAGCTCGCGACCGCCGAGCGTGGTTGTGGCGGCCAACTCCTCGAGCTCCGCAAGGCTCATTTCGAGATCCGCGAGGAGAGCAACGCGCCGAGCCTCGAGCTCAGCCCGCGACACAGTGATCACCGGAGCCATGGGAAGTCCCCTCCCTCGCGAGTATCGCCGCTGAGATCGCCTGTCCGCCTGTATGTACAGCCTGCCACCGACAGGAACCGCACGAGCAGGGATGCCCTGCTGCCGGCTCACACGATCGGGGTGAGCCCATAGCGTGACCTGCCAACGGGGCACCGTGCGGGCGCGCATCCCGTGCAAGACGGTCTCGTCCGGTTCTCCCATTGCGGTGTCCGCCGCGCGATCCCACCCCGTGAGGTCCGTTCAGGCCGACCGCTGCCGCGTCGACGCCCCCTGCCCTTCTCCGTCGACCACGGACAGAAGGGGCGCCCCCCTCTGATCCGGCTGGATGGAGACGGCTGGGTTGCTTCGCCGTATCGCCTCGATGGTGGCAGCCAGCGCGTCCGGGTCGGTGGCGCTGATGGTCACGGTCACCATGGCGGCCTCCGCCTGGAACGTCGACTGCCCAGGGGTCCCATAGACCTGTCCCGGGGTCCCAGGGACGGCTTCCCCGGGGGTCCCATAGATCTGTACCGGGGGTCCCACAGACCGGGTTCCCCGGTACAGGTATGAGGACTCCAGGGCAGTGGCGTCGGGCAGGCGGTACAGATGTGCTCGCCTTCGGGATGCATCGCCACCGGGCTTCCCGGGAACTTCCAGGACGAGCAGTTGCCGCTGGTTCAGCCGGTCCAGCGTCGTTCGGACGGTGCGCTCGCCGAGCCTGGTCTCCTCCATCAGCATCCGACGGGGGAGGGCTGGGCGGGTGGTGCCGATGCGCTCGGCGATCCGACAGGCGGCGGCCATGACGGCTCGTTCGTTGCTGTCGAGAGGGCTAGCGGCGTCAACCACCCATTCCTGCACGGCGGCGACGTGGGCCAGGGCGTCGTCGCGGGTGTAAGCCGCAGGGGCCTTGGCCAACCAGGACTCAGCGGCGTTCCAGGCGCCGCGGAGGTCCTGCTCGACCGCGCGCTGGGGGCGCTCCTTGCCCCGCTTGACCCGAAGCTGTCGGCCGAGGGTGCTCCGCGTCTCAGTGACGAGTGCGGCCCACTCGGCGAAGTCGTGGCCGCGCTGGAGGGCGCTCGCTGCAGTCTGGACGAGTGCCCGGTAGACCGCTCGACCGCCACCCTCCGCGAGTTCGGACGGCGGGACCCCGGCTCGGATCAAGTCGATCATGCGCCCGGGGAGGGCGCGATGGGGCCGGGTCATCCGGGCGGGCGCCCCTCCCAGACCGTGTGAGGACCGTCGACACGGGACGGACGTGGGGTCCTCGCCCCCACCGCACGGGTCATGCCGCGGCGTCCGGTTCGAGTTGGATGCCAAGGAACTGGCACAGATTGGCGACCGGCACGATCACGCGGTTGCCTACGCGGACGGCCGGGAAGTCCAGCTCCCCTCGGCGGAACAGCTCGTACGCCTTGGTGCGCTTCGCCCCGTAGGCGATCTCGCACGCCGTGACCAGGTCCGTGCGCACGCCCAGGGCCCGTACCTGGGCGGGGGTCCATGCGCGGGTCACAGCTCGACCGCCGCGCCTCGGTCCCCTTCGAGCCACTCCTCGATCGCGCTGGGCCGGTACCTGACGTGCCGCCCCACGCGGAGGTATTTGGGGCCGCGTCCGACGGCCCGCCAGTGCCTCAATGTTGCCTGCGACACCTTGAGGATCTCGCTCACGTCCCCGGGCCCAAGTAGGGCTTCCACTGCTACCTCCGTGCGGTTGATCTTCCAACCCGGTCAGCATGGGCACTACAGACGCTTGTTCGCCACCACAGACGGCATTAAGCTCCAACCGAAATGACTGGATCGGGGAGGTGGGTGACGGTGGCGGACGACTGGCAGCTGGACGTGTTCGCACAGCGGACCGGTTACGACTCCTTCGTGGAGCTCATGAAGGCCGAGGCTCACGGAGATGCCCGGCACCTCGCCGGCTTGAGGATGGCCGGCTTCAACTCCATCGAGGATCTTGTTGCTGCGGCCGAAGAGGATGCCCGCCAGCAGGCGTTGTCCTCGCCGACGTGGACCGACCTGGAGCAGGCCCTGACGGCCCTGGGATCTGAGGAGAACATCGCCCGACGGATCAAGTTGCTCCGTCAGCGGGCAGGGTTGTCGCAGGAGCAGCTCGCGAAGCGGCTCGAGCGTCTCGGCGTGCAGATGCCCCAGTCGTCCATCTCCAAGATCGAGGTCCCGGTTGAGGCTGGTAAGGGCAAGCGGCGCGACATCACGGTCGACGAGGCGCTGGCCCTGGCGAAGGCGCTGGGTGTCACGTTCGCCGACCTGGTCCTGCCGCTGGATGCCATCGCGGACCTGCAGCTACACCGACTCCTGGCCGATGGTTCCCGCCTCTGGCAGGTCCGACAGGGAGCCCAGCAGGACTACGACTACGCCGTGGGCCAACTGGCCGAGGCGGCGGCCGAGCGTCCGGGCTGGCGCCAGCGCGTGGAGGACGAGTTGCAACGACTGGAGCGCATGGAGACCGGCGCCGACGAACAGGGGCGGCGGCGGCCAGATGCTCCGCTCCCAAGCCCGTCGGACATGGCGCTCAAGTGGTTCCTCGAGGACGTTGTCCGGCGAGGCGACGACGGTCAGCCCGACGCACGTGAGGGACGCTCGTGAAGGGGTCGACGTTCAAGCGGTGCGGCTGTCGCGACGAGGACGGCCGCCAGTACGGCGCCCGCTGCCCCAAGCTCGGCCGGAAAGGGCACGGCGCCTGGTGGGGCCGCTACGACGCCCCGCGCGCCGCTGACGGCCGCCGGCGGCAAGAGAAGATCGGCCCGTTCATCACCAAGGCCGAAGCCGACGCCGCCCTGGCAGGCGCGGTGCAGGCCATCAGTCGCGGCACCTACCTGCGCCCGGAGAAGGACCTCACCGTCAGCCGATACCTCGACGAGTGGCTGGAGGGGAAGACCCGGCTCAAGCCGTCCACGCGGCACGGCTACCAGCAGCACCTCAACCTCTACCTGAAGCCCGGGCTCGGTCACCTGCGGCTCGCTGACCTGCGCGACGTCGACCTCGAGGCGCTCTACTCCGCCATGCGCCTGATCGGCCGCCCCGCTGGTGACAGCCGCCCGACTCCGCTGACCCGCCGGCTGCTCGAGGCGCGCACCGACACTCCGGCCGCCCGCCGCCCCCTGTCCGACGCCACGATCCGCCGCGTCCACGCCACGGCCATGTCCGCGCTGTACACCGCGGTGAAGCGCCGCAAGATCGCTGTGAACCCCGGCGAACACGTAGAGCTGCCCTCGGGCCGCGCCGACCGCCCGCTGGTGTGGACGGAGCACCGGGTGCAGGCGTGGAGGCGCACGGGCGAGCGACCGGCCGCCTCTATGGTCTGGACCCCCGAGCACGCCGGTGCGTTCCTCGACGCCGCGGCCGATGACGAGCTGTACGCCCTCTGGCACCTCATCGCCTTCCGCGGTCTGCGCCGCTCCGAGGCGGTCGGGCTGCCCTGGTCCGACGTCGACCTCGACCGGCGCACCGTCACCATCCGGGAGACCCGGGTGCAGGTCGGCGCCGACGTCGTCGAGGGCGACACCAAGACCGACTTCAGCGCCCGCACGGTCAGCCTCGACGCCGGCACGCTCGAGGTGCTCCGCGCCCACCGCCGGCGCCAGGCCGCGCTCCGGCTGCAGCTGGGTTCCGCTTGGGTGGACACCGGCCTGGTGTTTACCAAGGCCGACGGGTCCGCCCTGGTGCCCGACAGCGTCTCCCAGCGGTTCGACCGGCTGGTGATCCGCACCGGACTCCCGCCGGTCCGACTGCACGACCTCCGGCACCTGGCCGCCTCACTGACCTACCGGGCCACCCGGGACCTGAAGCTCACCAGCCAGCTGCTCGGGCACGCCTCCACGGCGATCACCGAGCAGGTCTACACGTCGGTGTTCGAGGACGTGGAGCGGGAGGCGGCCGAGCAGGCTGCGGCGCTGGTGCCGCGTGCCCACCGACCGGCCGACGCCGGTGTGCCCACCATGTGCCCACCGGGGACCGTCCCGGGCCTACGGGGGAGAGCCCCTGAGGGTGAAATCGCCGGCCAAACTGGGTGGGGCGGGTGGGGCTCGAACCCACGACCCAGGGATTATGAGTCCCATGCTCTGACCGGCTGAGCTACCGCCCCGACGGCTGGACGGGCCGGCCGCCCCGACAGCCTGCCACGGCGGCCCGGCGCCGGGACGGCGGGTGGCAAGCACATCGCAAGGGGCCGACAAGCCGGTGGCGGCAGGGTCACCGGCATGACAGCAGCCGCCGCCCTGCCCTTCCCCGTCACTCCCCGCCGCACCGCGCAGGAGCCGGAGGCCGACCTCTTCGGCTTCGCGCTCGTCCACCGCGCCTTGCGCACCGGCTGCCGGCTGCTGGCCGACGCCGTGTCCTCGGTGGCGGCGGGCTCGCCGTGCGGACCCGACCGGCAGCGGGCGATCGTCGCCTTCGCCGGCCACATGCTGCACGAGGTGCACGTCCACCACTCCCGCGAGGACGACGTCCTGTGGCCGGTGATCACCGCCTCGGCCGGCGCCCACGTCGACCTCGCCCCGCTGACCGACGACCACGCCGCCCTGCAGGGCGTCCTCGACCGGGCGGAGACGCTGCTCGCGACGTTCGCCGCCCAGGGCCCGGCCGCGGCCGCACCGCTCGCCGCCGTGCTCACCCAGGTGGCCGACGCCCTCGACGAGCACATCGCGGAAGAGGAGCGAGACGTGTTCCCCGTCGTCCGCCGCTACGTCAGCGCCGGCGACTTCGCTCGCGTGGAGACGCGCTTCCGCAAGGGGACCAGCCTGCGGCACATGGTGTTCGTGCTCCCGTGGATCGTCGACTCGTGCGCGACGCCGGAGGACCGGGCTCAGCTGCTCGGCTCCGCCCCGCCGCCGCTGCGGCTGCTCCTCCGCGTGGTCGGCCCGAGGTGGGAGCGGCGGCGCGACCTCGTCCGCGGGCCGTGACGTCCCCCGCCGACGGCGCGGCTCACCCCAGGGCCTGCCGCGCCGCCGTCGTCCACCCGGCGTGGCCCAGGCGCTCGGCGAGCGCGATCGCCTGCCGCTGGTAGGCCGCGGCCGCGGCGTCGTCCCCCCGGTGGGCGGCGAGCCGCGCCAGCAGCGTCGCGGCCGGTCCGGTCGTCACCGAGGCGCTCTCGATGCCGCAGAGCGTGTCCGCGTGCGGCGCCAGGCCGGCCAGCGCCTCGGCGACCCGCTCGTCGTCGCCGAGGCCCAGCCCGACCAGGCCGCGGTGGTAGGCGAACAGCGGGCCGAAGGGGTCGCGGCCGTACCGCGGTCGCGGTGGCCCCACCTGCCGGGCCTCCTCGACCCGCCCGGCCACCACCAGCGCCGCGGCCCACATCTCGCGCAGGTCGTCCGGGGCGGCGGAGAACACCGCGGCCACCCGCTCGGGCAGGCCCGGGTCGGGGACACCGGCGGCCAGCGAGAGGCAGAAGGCGCCGATCACCCGGAAGGACTCACCCACGTCGCGGTACCAGCCGGCGGCGACCAGTTCCTCGACGGCGTCGTCGTAGGCGGCCTGCGCCGGACCGGGCCGGTCGGCCAGCAGGTGCCGCAGCCCCCGGTAGCAGCGGGCGATGCCGAGCAGCAGCCGCAGGCCCTGCGCCTCGGCCAGACGTTCGGCCTCGGCCGCCTGCACGTCGGCGTCGGCGAAATCCATCCGCCCGCAGGCGTCCTGCAGCAGGACCAGCCGGGCGACGGTCTCGAACGCACCGAGCCCCGCACCGCGCGCCACCTGGAGCAGCTCGGCACCGATCGCGGCCCGCTCGCCTCCGTCGGAGTCCCGGTGGGTGTGGACGGCCCGCGCCGCGAGCGCGTGCGCGAGCGTGGTCGCGTCACCGGCCGCCCGGGCGATGCGCACCGCCTCGCGGGACGCCGCCGGGCCGCGTGGCTCGTGCCGCTCCTCGAACTCCGTCGCGAGCGCCGCGAGCAGCCGGGCCCGCAGCGGGTCGGTCGGCCCGAGGGCGGCGATCGTCGCCTCCAGTCGCGCGACGACGGCGTCGTCCACCGGGTCGACCCGGGCGTTCCAGAACGTCGGCACATCGGAGGAGAGCAGCACCCCGGCGACGTCGCCGGGGGCGGCGCCGGCGGGCAGTTCCGCCAGGGCCTCGGCGCGCAGGGCGCGAGCCGGTCCGCTCGCACCGGCCAGCGCGGTCGCCCGGGCCTGCGCCGCGAGCAGCCGGGACACCGCGGCCCGGTCTCCCGGCTGCGCGGACCGGGCCGCGGCGACGGCACGCTGCCACCACAGCGCCGCATCGGCGTGGGCGAAGCGCCGCTCGGCGAGCCGGGCCGCCTCCTGGCACCACCGCAGTGCCGCCGCCGCGGCGCCCGGGCCGGCCGCCGCGGTGTGGTGGGCCAGCCCGGTGACGTCGTCCGGTCGCAGCCGTTCCAGGACCGCGGCCAGCCGCCCGTGCAGCCGGGTGCGGCGCAGCGAGGACAGGTCCTCGTACAACGTGTCGCGCACCAGCGCGTGCACGAAGCGCAGCCGGCCCGGGCCGGGCTCGACGAGCAGGCCGCTGACCACTGCGGTCTCCAGCGCGTCGACGGCGGCCTCCTCGTCACCCGACCCGCCTTCGGCGGCCGCCAGCAGCACGTCGGCATCGACGTCGCGGCCGCACACCGCCGCCAGCCGCAGCAGGGAGGCCGTCGTCCCGGGCAGCGCCCCCACCCGGTGGCGGACGACGTCGCGGACGGAGCTGGGCACCTCGGCCACGTCGGCGCCCGAGCCCACCAGCCGAAGCAGCTCCCGCACGTAGAAGGGGTTGCCGTCGGTGCGCGCGGCGATCGCGGCCCGGGTCGCCGCGTCGACCGGCGCCGTCGCCCAGCCGTCCACCAGCCGGTCGATGTCCGCGGCGTCGAGGCCGCGCAGCCGCAGCGGGAGCGGCGACCGGCGGGCCAGCGCGGCCAGGACCTCGGTCAGCCGTGCCGTCTCCTCGGCGCGGTGCCCGACGACGAGCAGGACCGGCGACGCGGCCAGCGCCGCCGCCAGGTCCACCAGCAGGGCCGCGGTCTCCTGGTCGGCGCGGTGCAGGTCGTCGACGACCAGCAGCAGCGGGGCGCCGGCGGCGACGCCGGCCAGCCAGCGCCCCACCGCCTGGTGCAGGCGGAAGCGGTTGCCCACGGCGTCGCCGTGGCCGCCCGTCCCCGGGGCGTCGGTGAGCAGAGGGGCCACGGACGCCGGGTCCTCCGGCGGGACGGCGACGGCCAGCGCGCCCAGCGCCTGCGTCCACGGCCAGGCCGGGGGAGCACCGTCGGTCTCCGGGCAGCGCACCGGGCAGACCTCCCAGCCCTCCGCGGCGAGCCGGCCGGTCAGCTCGTCGAGCAGCGCGGTCTTGCCGCTGCCGGCCTCGCCCGAGACGACGGCGACCCGCAGCGAGCCGCCGGCGGCCTCGGCGGCCGCCCGGTGCAGCGCCGTCCGCTCGGCGTCCCGGCCGACCAGCCCGCGCCCGCCGACCGGCCCGGGACCGGCAGCGTCGGCCGGCACGGCGACGGGCCCGGGCGAGGGGCGCGGCGCGCTGCGGCCGACCGGCGGGGCCGGGAGCCGGACGGGGTCCAGGGAGGGGGCCTGCGACAGCACGTCGGCCTCCAGCGCGCGCAGCGCCGGCCCCGGGTCGGTGCCCAGGTCCTCGGCCAGCCGGTCGCGCGCCTCGCGCAGCGCGGCCAGCGCGTCGCCCTGCCGGCCGGCGCGGTACAGGCCCAGCGCGAGCAGCCGCCACCCCTCCTCGCGCAGCGGGTGCTCGGCGACGTGGGACCGCAGCAGCGGGACGGGATCCCGCCCGGCCGGTGCGGCGAGGGCGGCCGCGGCCCGGCGCTCCACGGCGATCAGCCGCAGCTCCTCCAGCCGGGCGGCCTCCGGCCTGGCCCACGGCTCGTCGGCGTAGTCGGCGTACGGCGGCCCCTGCCACAGGTCGAGGGCCGCGGTGTAGCGGTGCCGGGCGGTCTCCGGGTCGGTCCCGGCCAACCGGTCGCCCTCGTCGAGGAGCTGGACCGCCAGCGCGGCGTCGACGGCCTCGGGCGGGGGGCGCAGTGCGTAGCCGGGCGGGGAGGTCACGAGCACCTGGGCCGGAGTCCGGGGCGGACGGTCGGGCTCCAGCGCGCGGCGCAGGTGGCTGACGTGCGCCTGCAGCGCGCTCATGGCGCTCGGCGGGGTCGCGGCGTGCCACAGGTCGCCGATGAGGACCTCCACCGGCACCACCCGGCCGGAGGCGACGAGCAACCGCGCCAGCACCGAGCGTTGCCGCCAGCCGCCGAGTTCCAGCGGGATCCCGTCGAGGGTGGCGCTCACCGGACCGAGGACGCGGAAGGCGAGCTGACGCATGGCGGCCCGAGCATAGGTCGCCGTGCGCTTGGTCACCCTGCGCACCCGGGGTGTTCCCGGACGTGCAGGTCACGTCCCCCGTCCGGGTGCGGAGGCGCGCCGGCAGCGTTATCCGACCGTGACCGATGGGGTGGGAGTGACGTAGCGTCTCCCGCGGCCTCGCCGGGCCCAGCTCCCCACACCACGGGGACCTCGGCGGGCCCCGCTGATCCTGCCGGCAGCCTGCCGGGAGGGCCGGGACCTGCCGTCCCGGGGTCACGCGCGCACGGGGACACCGGCGCGCGGGTGGGACGACGTCCCGCGGACCTGGCGGACCGGAGAACGGAGAGCCGCCGTCTTGGCGACCCTGCACCGCCCGCACCACCCGTCCGCGCGCCCCTCGCTCTCGGCGATGCGCAGGCTGCGCGCCGCCGTGGTGGCCGGGGCCGCGGCCGCCGTCCTGGTCGCCGCCTCGTCGGCGCCGGCCGGCGCCGCACCGGCCGACGAGCTCGACGACGCCCGCGCGGCGCAGGCCGCGGTGGCCGCCGAGGTGGAGGCCGTCTCCGGGGAGGTGCGGGCCGCCGAGGAGCAGCTGCAGCGGATGACCGTCGAGTCCGAGGCCGCCGCGGACGCCGCGCTCGTGGCCCGGGCGGCACTGGCGTCCGCGCAGGCCGCCGCCGACGAGGCCGCCGCCCGGCTCGCCGCGGCGCAGGCCGCCGTCGCCGAGGCGGAGGACGAGGTCGCCGACGTCGGCCGCGAGGCCTACATGGGTGCCGCGGACGTGTACGGCGGGGCCGCGGTGCTCCTGGGCTCCGACAGCCCGGAGGAGCTGCTGCAGCGGGCCGCGACCCTGGAGCTGCTGGGGGACCAGCGCGCCGCCGTCCTGCAGCAGCACGAGGCGACCGAGCTCGAGGTCGCCCGCGCCGACGCCGAGGCGCGCGCCGCGGTCACCGAGCGCGACCGGGCCCGGCAGGCCGCCGACGAGACCGCGGCCGCCGCCGAGCGGCACCTCGTCGGCGCGCAGGCCGAGTTCGACGCGCTCGGCGCGCGCAAGGCCGAGCTGGACGCCCGGCTGCGCGACGCCCAGGTCGAGCTGCTCCGGCTGCAGGGCGCCGCGGACGCCGAGGCGGCCTACGCGGCCCGGGCCGCGGCCGCGGAGCAGGCCGCGGAGCAGGCCGGCACGCTGGCGGTCACCAGCGGTGCGGTCGCGCCGACGAACGGCCGGGTCACCTCCTGCTACGGGGCCCGCTGGGGGACCATGCACCAGGGCGTCGACATCGCCGCGCCGATCGGCACGCCCGTCTACGCCCCCGAGGGCGGCGTCGTGCTGCAGGCCGGACCGGCCAGCGGCTTCGGGCTGGCCGTCTACGTCCAGCACGGCGACGGCTCGATCACCCTCTACGGGCACGTCAACCGGTTCTTCGTCTCCGCCGGGGAGGTCGTGTCGGCCGGCCAGCAGATCGCCGAGGTCGGCAACCGCGGGCAGTCGACCGGCCCGCACCTGCACTTCGAGGTGCACCAGGGCGGGCTCTACGCCAGCCGGGTCAACCCGATGCCGTGGCTGGCGGCGCACGGCATCTCCCTGGGCGGCGCCTGCTAGCCGTACGGCTAGCGGCCGCGCAGCCGCCCGAGCAGGCCGCCGGCGCCGCCGAGGGTCCGGGCGGCCAGGGCGAGGATCGGCCCACCGGGGATGCCCGGCGCGGCCGACACGATCGGCGCCAGCCGCAGCAGCCCGCCGACGTCGTGCACCCGCAGCCGGCGGCGGGCCAGCGCGGTCACCGGGTTGACCCGGCCGGAGGCGGCCTCCAGCAGCAGGTCGGCCGGTGCCTCCACCGCCGTTCCGGACGCACCGCCGGCGGGCACCCGGCGCACGCTCCAGCCGGCCTCGTCCGCGGCCAGGCACCAGCCGCCGTCCGGGGTCTGCAGGGTGACGCCGCCGGTGATCCTGCAGGCCGCGGCCAGCGCCCCGGTCACGTCCGCGAGGGCCGCGATGCCCGACTGCAGCACGTCGCCCGGAACGGGCGGGGCGCCCAGCGGTACCAGGTCCAGCCCGTGGACGGCCAGCTCGTAGGCCTGTCCCAGCACCACCGACAGCAATGGCAGCCTGCCGACGGTGGACACCGCCGGGGCGGTGTCGAGCCCGGCCGGCTCCTCGGCGAGGTAGCGGGCGGTGGCTTCACGGTTGCGGTGCAGCGCGGCCAGGACCTCGTCCCGGGACGCGCTGCGGTGCGCGGCGGTGACCCGGGCGTTGGTGGCGTCGACGTCCGGTGGCTGCCCGGTCCCGCCGGCGCGGGCCGACGCGATCAGGTCGGCCAGGGCCGCGTGGTCCTCCCAGCAGCCCAGGTGCACGCACACCTCCTGGGCCCGCCAGCCCGGCAGCCGGGTGCGCCGGTCGAGGTCGACCGCCTCGGCCTGCCCGATGAAGGTGTCCCAGGCCCGGAGGACCATGCCGCCGATCTCGTCGCGGCCGGCGTCGGCCATGCCGTGCCCCGTCGTCGGGGAGTCGCGTCGCGCCATGCCGGCCGGGTACCCGTGCGGTCCGCCGGCCAGGCGTGGCGTCGCTCTCCTCCCGGCGGGGGAGGCGCCGTCAAGGCGGTGCCCGCCGCCGCCGACAGCGTTGGGGTGACTCCACCGACGGGGCGACGGCGCCGGGCGGCCGATGCCCCGCCCCGTGTCCTGGCACGGCTGGCCGAGTCCACCCGTCGCCGGCTGTACCGGCCGCTGGCCGAGGACGACGACCGGGTCGCCTACTGGGTGCACCACGTGCGCCTGGGCGTGCTGCTGACCGAGGTCGCCGCGGTCGCCTCCCTGGCCCACGGGGTGCTGACCCCCACGGCCGGGCACCTGCACCCCGCGCTCCTCGGCGCCTCGGCCCTGGCGATCGCCGGCGCCCCGCTGCTGCTCCTGCTGCCGCTGGCCGCGATGATGCGCGACGCCCGGGGGCCGGCGCTGTTCTACGCCTGGAGTGCCGGGACGACCGTGCTCGTCGTCATCGGCACCCGCGTGGACGGCGGCGCCGACAGCCCGCTGATCTGCCTGCTCTTCCTGACGCTCGGCTTCGTGTCCGCCGCCTTCCAGCCCGCCGGCGTGGTGTGGATGGGCGGCTTCATGGTCGCGTCCTACCTCGTGGTCGACGTCCTGCCCGAACCGCGGACCGCCGGGCTCTTCGTCGCCGTCGTCATGGCGGCCTTCACGATGCTGTGGGCGCTGTCGTCGGCCAACGTGTGGGAGTCCTACGACCGCCAGATGCTGCTGCTGCGCACCCACGAGACCCTGGCGGCCACCGACCCCCTGACCGGCTGCCTCAACCGGCGGGCCTTCCTCGACCGGCTGCACGCCGCCATGGGGGGTCCCGCGGGGCGCACCGTCGTGTTCCTGGTGGACCTCGACGGCTTCAAGGCCGTGAACGACCGGGACGGGCACGCGCGGCCGGCGGCGCGGTCCTGCGTGCGGTGACCGGCGCGCTGGGCGCCGCGGTGCGGGAGACCGACACGGTGGCGCGGCTCGGTGGCGACGAGTTCGCCGTCCTCGCCACCGTCACCGAGCCCGAGGACGCCGACACGCTGGCCGAGCGGATCCGGAAGGGCGTCGCCCTGGCCGGGGCCGCCGCCGGGGTGACCGCGAGCGTCGGGCTGACCCCGGTCAGGCCCGGGGACGACGACCACGAGGTGCTGCTGCGGGCCGACCAGGCGATGTACCGCGCCAAGTCGGCAGGCGGGGACCGGGTCGGTGGCGGCTCGTCCTCCTCTGCCTCCTCGGTCGATCACGCAGTGTGATCACGCTGGACGCACGGATCACTCGGCGTGTCGTCATCGCGACCCGCCGTAGGACTGGCACCGTGACCGTGTCGCACGCAGCGCAGACCCTGTGGACGGTCGCGCCGCAGCCGTGGTATGGCCGCTGACCTGCGAGGAGTGCTCCACTCCGTCACGAACAGTCACATGTGACGCATCCGCCCCATCCGGGCTGGCGCGACCTGGGGACCATCGTGCACACTGTTCGGGAGGCCCTGAGTCTCCGCTCGCTGAACACAGCCTGTCACCGAATCGATCGTCCGTTGGGGAAGACGAGACCGATCGAGTCGATGGAGGTACCCCGTGCAGCGACGGTCTACCCAGGGTGTCGTCTTCGTGCACGCGTGCCCGAAGGCGCTGTGCCAGCACGTCGAGTGGGCGCTCGAGCGCGTCATCGGCGCGCCGGTCTCCCTGTCGTGGGCCGACCAGCCCGCGGCGCACGGTTCCTACCGTGCCGAGGTGGCCTGGACCGGTTCCCCCGGGACGGGCGCCAAGCTGGTCGCCGCGCTGCGCGCGTGGCCGATGCTGCGCTTCGAGGTGACCGAGGAAGCCAGTCACGGCAACGACGGCGAGCGCATGTCCTACGTGCCCGGGCACGGGGTCTTCCGCGCGCCGACGAGCGCCAACGGCGACCTCATCGTCACCGAGCAGCAGTTGCGGCACCTCGCGGCGACGGCCACCTCCGCCGAGGCGTTCCGGCACGGCGTGGACCAGCTCCTGGGCGCGGCCTGGGATGCCGACCTCGAGGTCTACCGCCACGCCGGTGACGGCAGCCCCATCACCTGGCTGCACCAGGTGGTCTGAGCGGCGGCCGCCCGGAGCCGGGGCCCGGGCGGGTCACGATCCGGTCGCGAGGGGCTGAGGGCAGCGGCCCCGCCGTCGTAGGCTCGTAGCAGACCGTCCGGGCGTCGTCGGGGAAGCGACGCCCGGACGGTCTGCTGCGTTTCCGCGCGCTACAGCGGGATGTTGCCGTGGGCGCCGCGGCCGGGCCGGGCCTCGGCCAGCGCGCGCACCAGCCGCCGGCGGGTGTGGGCGGGCTCGACGACCTCGTCCACGACGCCGATCTCCAGCGCCCGGGCGACCCCGCCGGCGATCCGCTCGTGCTCGGCGGCCAGCTCGGCGTGCAGCGCCTCCCGCTCGGCGGGCGGCACGGCGGCCAGCTTCTTGCGGTGCAGGATGCCGACGGCGGCCTTGGCCCCCATCACCGCGACCTCCGCGCCGGGCCACGCGAACACCGTCGTCGCCCCCAGCGAGCGGGAGTTCATCGCGATGTAGGCGCCGCCGTAGGACTTGCGGGTCACCAGGGTCACCCGGGGGACGACGGCCTCGGCGAAGGCGTGCAGCAGCTTGGCGCCGCGACGCACGACGCCGTCCCACTCCTGCCCGACCCCGGGCAGGTAGCCGGGCACGTCGACCAGGACCACCAGCGGCACGCCGAAGGCGTCGCACATCCGCACGAAGCGGGCTGCCTTCTCCGCCGAGGCCGAGTCCAGGCAGCCGCCCAGTCGCAGCGGGTTGTTGGCGATGACGCCGACGGTGCGCCCGGCCAGCCGGCCCAGCACGGTCACCACGTTCGGTGCCCAGCGCGGGTGCAGTTCCAGCCCCGGCTCGTCCAGCACCGCGGAGATCAGCGGCTTGACGTCGTAGGCGCGCTGCCTCTGCTCGGGGAGGAAGGCCGCCAGGTCGACCTCCGGCTCGTCCTCGGCGGGGGCGAACGTGCCCTGCCGGGCCAGCAGGTCCACGGCCTGGCGCGCGGTGGCCAGCGCGGCCGGCTCGGTGTCGGTGACCACGTGGACGACGCCGCTGCGCCGGCCGTGGGTGTCGGGTCCGCCGAGCGTCTCCTGGTCGACGTCCTCGCCGGTGACCGACCGGACGACGTCCGGGCCGGTCACGAACACCCGCCCGGCCGGGCCCATGACCACCAGGTCGGTGAGCGCGGGGCCGTACGCGGCACCGCCGGCGGCCGGTCCGAGGACCACCGAGATCTGCGGGATGCGCCCGGAGGCCCGCACCATCGCGGCGAAGACCTCGCCCACCGCGTGCAGCGCGGTCACCCCCTCGGCGAGGCGGGCGCCGCCGGAGTGCCAGATGCCGACGACCGGCACCCGCTCGCGCAGGGCGGTGTCGATCGCGTCGACGATGTGCCGGCACCCGTCCAGCCCCATCGCCCCGCCCATCACCGTGGCATCGGTGCAGAAGGCGATGGCCGGGCTGCCGGCCACGGTGCCGCGGGCGGCCATCGCGCCGGAGGTGTCGCGGGCGGCCAGCAGGGCCATCGACCCCTCGTCGAAGAACCGGGCCAGCCGGTCCTGCGGGTCGCGCGGATCGGGGACGGTCAGGGCGGGAGCGGCGGAGAGCGTCGTCACGGGGTCCCCTCAGGAGGCTTCGTTCGAGCGGGTCCTTGTTCAGGCGGTGGTGAACAGCAGCGCGATGTTGTGGCCGCCGAAGCCGAACGAGTCGTTGACCGCGGCGGTGAGCCGGGCCCGCCGCGGTTCGCGGCGGACGATGTCGAGCGCCTGGACGGCGGCGTCGTCGTCCGGGTCGTCGAGGTTGGCGGTGGCCGGGACCACCTGCTCGCGCAGCGCCAGCACGGTGAAGACCGCCTCGAGGGCGCCGGCGGCGCCCAGCAGGTGGCCGGTCTGGCTCTTGGTGGCGGTGACCAGGACGTGGTCGCCCAGGGCACCGCGGATGGCCGCGGCCTCGGCGGTGTCGCCGACCGGCGTCGAGGTCGCGTGCGCGTTGACGTGACCGACGTCGCCGGCCGACAGCCCGGCGTCGCGCAGCGCCGCGGAGATGGCCCGGGCGGCGCCCTCGCCCTCCGGGTGGGGGGCGACGAGGTCGTAGCCGTCGGCGGTGGCGCCGGCACCGGCCAGCCGGGCGTGCACCGTGGCGCCGCGGGCGCGTGCCGCGTCGCCCCGCTCGAGCACCAGCGCGGCGGCGCCCTCGCCGAGGACGAAGCCGTCGCGGCCCTTGTCGAACGGCCGCGAGGCGCGGTCGGGCTCGTCGTTGCGGGTCGACATCGCCCGCATGGCGGCGAACCCGGCCATCGGCAGCGGGTGGACGACGGCCTCGGCGCCACCGACCAGCACGACGTCGGCCCGGTCGAAGCGGAGCAGGTCCAGGCCCCAGCGGATGGCCTCGGCGCCCGACGCGCAGGCGCTGACCGGGGCGTGCACGCCGCCCTTGGCGCCGACGGCCAGCCCGACGGCCGCGGCGGGCCCGTTGGGCATGAGCATCGGGATGGTGAAGGGGGAGACCCGCTTGGGGCCCTTCTCCTCCAGGACGTCGTCCTGGCCGAGCAGGGTCAGGGCCCCGCCGATCCCGGTGCCGAAGACGACGGCGATCCGCTCGGGGTCGACCCCGGCGTCGGCGGCACCGGAGGCGTCCCACGCCTCCTGCGCGGCCACGACCGCCGCCTGCTGGCTGCGGTCCAGGCGGCGGGCCCGGACGCGGTCGAGCTTCCCGGCCGGGTCCTCGACCATCCGCGCGGCGAGCTGCGCCGGGAACTCGGCGATCCAGTCGTCGGTGATCCGGCTGACCCCGGACCGCCCGGCCAGCAGCGCGTCCCAGGTGCTGGCGACGTCCCCACCGAGCGGCGTGGTGGCGCCGAGGCCGGTGACGACGACGTCGTCGTTCGTGCTCATGACGGGTCCTCCTGGGAAGGTGCGGGTCGGTCGGGGACCTCCGGTGCAGGAGCGCCGTCGCGTTCCTGCACCGGAGGGGCGGTCTCAGCCGCGGTTGCTCTGGATGTAGGTGATGGCGTCGCCGACGGTCTTGATGTTGGCGAGCTCGTCGTCGGGGATGGCCACGCCGAACTTGTTCTCGACCTCGGTGGCGATCTCGACCATCGACAGGGAGTCGACGTCGAGGTCCTCGGTGAACGACTTCTCGGGGGTGGCGTCGGCGGGGGAGACCCCGGCGACCTCCTCCAGGATCTCGGCAAGACCAGCCTGGATGTCCTCGCTCACGCTGAGGTCCTCTCTCTCGTTCGTGCGTCGGCCCGGGGCGGTCCCGGGGCCGGCCCGGGACGTCCCGGGGGGTCTGTCGGGCGCGGCTACGGCAGCCGCAGCACCTGGCCGGCGAAGGTGAGCCCGGCGCCGTAGCCGAGCACCAGGGCCAGATCGCCGCTGCGCGCCTCGCCGGACTCGAGCAGCGCCTCCAGCGCCAGCGGGACCGAGGCGGCGGAGGTGTTCCCGGCGCGGACGATGTCGCGGGCGACGACGGTCCGCTCCGGCAGGCCCAGCCGCTTGTGCATCGACTCGACGATGCGCAGGTTGGCCTGGTGCGGCGCGAAGACGTCGATGTCGTCGGGGCCGACGCCGGCCGCGGCCATCGCCTCCTCCAGCGCCGCGGTCAGCTTCGTCGTCGCCCACCGGTAGACGGCCTGCCCGGCCATCGTCATCGTGGCGCTGCCGGCGGCGATCTCGATGGCGTTGAACTGGTCGCCGTCGCTGCCCCAGGCGACCGGGCCGATGCCCGGCTCCTCGGCGGCGCCGACCACCGCGGCCCCGGCGCCGTCGGCGAAGATCACCGCGGTGGCCCGGTCGGTGAGGTCGGTGACGTCGGTGAGCCGCTCGACGCCGACGACCAGGGCGTTGCGCGCGGACCCGGCGCGGATCGCGTTGGCCGCCATCTCCAGCGAGTAGCAGAAGCCCGCGCAGCCCGCGTTGAGGTCGAAGGCGCCCGGCCGGGGGATGCCCAGCCGGTGCGCGACCTGCGGGCCGATGCCGGGGATGGGCGCACGCAGGCTGGCGCTGGCGAGCACCACCATGTCGACCTCGTCGGGCGCCAGGCCGGCCGCGGCCAGCGCCTTGCCGCCGGCGGCCGCGGCCATCTCGACCAGGGTCTCGTCCTCCGACGCCCAGCGACGCTCGGCGATGCCGACGCGGGACCGGATCCACTCGTCGTTGGTGTCCATCACCTGGGACAGCTCGTCGTTGGTGACCCGCCGGCGGGGGCGGTAGCCGCCGAGCCCGAGGATGCGTGCGCCGGGGGCACCGGCCTTCAGCTGGATCGCGGTCATGCCGGCACCTCCGGGTAGAGACGGGCGATCGGGTCGCCGGCGTCGACGAGGTCGCCCTCGTGCACCAGCCACTCCGCGAGGACGCCGGCGTAGCCGGCCGACACACCGACCTCCTCGCGCCGGCTGCGGATGCAGCCCAGCGGGGCGCCGGCGGGGACGTGGGTGCCCTCGGCGATCTCCGCGGGCGCGACGGTTCCCCGCGCGGGGGCGACGACGACCCGCCAGTCCGGCGCGTACTGCGCCTCGGCCCGGCCGCGCTCGGCCGCGATGAGGTCGCGGGCGCGGTCGAGGTCTCCCGGTCCGCTGATCGCCAGCACCTCGATGCCCTGCCCGTCGATCGTGTGGCCCTTCCACTCGCGCTTGGCCAGGCCGGCCAGGGCCCCGGCGGGGGGCAGCTCGATCGCGGCGGTGACGCCGAGCTCGCGCATGGTCGCCAGGCAGGCGTCGAAGCGCACCGGGCTGGTCACCTGGCTGACCAGCCGGGTGAGCGCCTCCCCGCCGGTGGTCACCGCGGCGCCGTCGGCGTTGCTCAGCAGCAGCCGGCTCGGGTCGGCCGGGGTGAGGCCGCCGACCAGTCCCTCCAGCTGCTCGCGCGCCGGGGCCATGAACCCGGTGTGGAACGCACCGGCCACCGACAGCGGCAGGACCCGCGCCTTGGCCGGCGGGGCGTCCTTGAGCGCGGCCAGCCCGTCGAGGGGCCCGGCGACGACGGTCTGCCCGCCACCGTTGAGGTTCGCGGCGACCAGGCCGTGCCGCGCCAGCGCGGCGGCGATCTCGTCGGGGTCCCCGCCCAGGACGGCGGACATGCCGGTCGGGGTGAGGGCGCAGGCGGCGGCCATCGCGCGGCCGCGGACGGCGGTCAGCGCGATGGCGGCCTCGATGCTCAGCACGCCGGCCAGCGCCGCGGCCGTGAGCTCGCCGACGCTGTGCCCGGTGATGACGACGTCCCGGCCGGACTGCGGGGTGTGCCGCACCGGCCCGGGCAGCCCACCCAGCTCGCGGGCGACGAACAGGCTCATCGCCACGACCAGCGGCTGGGTGACCGCGGTGTCCGTGATCGCCTCGGCGTCCCCGGTGGTGCCGAGGGTGAGCAGGTCGGCGTCGGCGATCGCGCCGGCCCAGCGGAAGAAGGACTCGGCGCCGGGGAGCTGGAGCCAGTCGGTCAGCATCCCGGGCTTCTGCGCACCCTGTCCGGGGGCGAGGACGGCCAGCACGTGCATCACCCTGTCAGGCGGGGGCGACCGGTGCGGGTGAGGAGCGGAACGAAAGCACACCGGTTCTTCTTGTAGGGTTCCTACAGAGAGCGCGGCTGCACAGGCGCATCGGCGGCCGTTCCGTGGTGGGGATTCACGAAGGACCCCTGTGTTCCCCACCACTCGCACGCTCGCGGGCGGGCCCAGGCACGGGGGCCGTCACTGCCAGAGCGAACGCTCGCCGCCGAGCCGGGAGAGGGCCAGGGCGACCTGCAGCGTCCAGCTCCCGCGCGGGTCGGTCGCCCAGTAGCCGGTCAGCTCGGCGGCCCGCTTGAGGCGGTAGCGCACGGTGTTCGGGTGCACGAACAGGGCCCGGGCGCTGGCCTCCAGGTTGCCGCCGCCGGCCAGCACCGCCCCCACGGTCTCCAGCACCTCGCCACCCGCGGCGTGCAGGGGCACCGCGACGCGCTCCTCCAGGGCCGCCCGTGCCAGCGGGTCGCCGTCCAGTGCCCGCTCGGGCAGCAGCGCGTCGGCCGCCACGGGGCGCGGCGCCTGCGGCCAGGCCGGCGCGGCCCGCAGCCCGGCCAGGGCCGCGGCCGCCGACTCCGGGGCCCGGGCCAGCCCCTCCACGACCGGCCCGACCACCACCGGTCCCGGCCCGAACTCCTCGGCGATCCGGCGGGCCACCGCGGTCAGGTCCTCGGCGCCGCCCAGGACGACGACCAGTTGCTCGGCGTGCACGCCCACGAGCACCTCGCTGCGCGTCGAGCGGGCCGCGCGGCGGGCTCCGGCGTGCGCGTCCCGGTCCGCGGGAGCCGCGCCGACCAGGACGGTCACCGGCGTGGTCACCGACCAGCCGAGCGCGGCGGCGCGGCCGGGCAGCTCCTCGGAACGTTCCCCGCGGACCAGCGCGTCGACGACGAGCGCCTCCAGCCGGGCGTCCCAGGCGCCGCGGTCCTCGGCGAAGGTCGCGTACACGTGGGCGGTGGCGAAGGCGACCTCCCGGCTGAACCGCAGGACGGCCGTCCGCAACGCGTCGGCGTCACCGGCCTCCGCCACGTCGGGCACGTGGTCGTCGAGCACCTCGACGGTCAGCTTGACCAGGTCCACGGTCTGCTTGAGCGGTACCGCCCGGACCAGCTCGCGGGGCGCGGCGCCGAAGACCTCGCCGGTGAGCCGCGGCGGCCGGTCGGGGTCGCGGCACCACTCGACCAGCGAGGCGATGCCCGCCTGCGCCACGAGCATGACCCAGGAGCGCTGGTCGGCCGGCATGGTGCGGAACCACGGGAGCTGCTCGTCCATCCGCGCGACCGCCTGCGTCGCGATGGCGCCCGAGGCGCGCTCCAGCCGGTGCAGGGTGCCGGCCGAGGGCCACGTCGTCCCGGGAGGCGTCCCGGGGGCCGGCCCGGGAGGCGTGCCGGCGGGCGCTCCGGGTGGCGCTGCGCCGCGGTCGTCCACGCCGGTCAGCGTGTCACGCGCGCGGGGGTCGGGGAGAGTGGGCCCGTGCAGGTGACCGCCCCCGACGTCCCGTCGCGGACCCGGCGCCGCGGGCTCGTCGCCGTCCTCGTCGGCCTCGCCGTGCTGGTCGCGCTCGGCGCCGGCGTGCTCGCCGACCTCGATCCGCAGGTCCGGCTCGACGCGGCCGTCGGCTCCGCCCTCTACGCCGGCGACGGGCGCCCGGCCGCGCTCGACGCGCTGCTCGAGACGGCGTCCGCTCCCGGCACGGCCTGGTTCCGCGCGCTGGTCCTGCTGCCGGTGGCGGTGTGGCTGGCGCGGCGGCGCCGGTGGCGCGCGCTGGCCTGGGTCGCCGTCGCGGCCCTGCTGGTGAGCCCGCTGACGACCGCGCTCAAGGAGCTCGTCGGCCGCGCGCGCCCGGCGTTCGAGGACGGCGGCCTGGAGCACGGCGGTCTCAGCTACCCGAGCGGGCACTCGTCGGGCATCGCCACGCTGGTCACGGTCGGGCTCGTGCTCGCCTGGCCGCGGCTGCGGGCGCGCGGACGGCGGGCGGCCGTCGCCGGTGGGGTCGCGCTCGTCGTGCTGGTCGGGCTGACCCGGGTGTGGCTGGGCGTGCACTTCCCGTCCGACGTCGTCGGCGGCTGGTCGCTGGGGGTGGCCTGGTCGCTGGGGGTGGCCCTGCTGCTCGGTGGGCTGCCCGGTGGGCCGGGGGCGCTCCCGGCCCGGGAGGAGGAGGTCCGGTGAACCCGCTCGAGTCACGGGTGCTGGTGGAGAACTCCGACGGCTCGCTGGGGCCGCTGCTGCGGGTGGCCGACGACCGGCTCGCGCCCGGGGCCGGCTACGGCACCCACGAGCACCGCGCTCTGGACGTGGTCGCCGTCGTCCTGGCCGGCTCGCTGCGGCACCGGTGGGCCGGGGGTGCGGAGCTGGCGGCGGGTGACGTCGCCGTCCTGCGGGCCGGCACCGGGCTGGCGCACGACGAGGTCGCCGGGGACGGCGGCGCGCGCGTGCTGCAGTGCCACCTGCGCACGGCCGACCCGTCCGCCCCGCCGTCGCACGAGGTGGTGCGCTCGGCCGCGGGCTGGGTGGAGCTCGGCCGGCCCGACGCGCGGCTGTGGCTGGGTCCCGGTCCGGCCCCGGAGGGCCTGCGGCTGGTCGTGGGGACCGAACCGGCGACCGTCGGTGGGGCCGGCGGCCCGGCGGTGGTCTGGCAGCTGGACAGCGGCCGCCCCGCATGGGCCGACGCGGCCTGGGAGAGTTGACCGGCATGTCCACTCCCGCCGAGCTGCTCGCCGCCGCCGAGGCCGATGCCGACCGCACGATCGACCTGCGCCGCCGCCTGCACCGCCAGCCCGAGATCGGCCTGCACCTGCCCCGCACGCAGGCCACCGTCCTGGAGGCGCTGGGCGAGCTGCCGGTCGAGCTGACCACCGGACGGACCACCACGTCCGTCGTCGGCGTCCTGCGCGGCGCCCGGCCCGGCCCCACCTACCTGCTGCGCGGGGACATGGACGCCCTGCCGGTGCAGGAGGACACCGGCCTGCCCTTCGCCTCCGAGGTACCCGGCGTGATGCACGCCTGCGGGCACGACACGCACGTCGCGATGCTGGTCGGCGCCGCCCGGCTGCTGGCCGAGCGCCGGGACCTCCTCGCCGGGCAGGTCGTGTTCATGGTGCAGCCGGGGGAGGAGGGCTTCCACGGCGCGCGGTACATGCTCGAGGAGGGCCTGCTCGACGTCGTCCCCGGGGCTCCGGTGTCCGGCGCGTTCGCGCTGCACTCGTCGTCGACGCTGGCCGGCGGCACCGTCCACGTGCGGCCCGGACCGATGATGGCCGCGGCCGACCAGTGGCGGCTCACGCTGCACGGCCGCGGGGGGCACGCCTCCGAGCCGGCCCGCACCCGCGATCCGGTCCCGGTGGCCGCCGAGATCGTGCTGGCCCTGCAGTCGATGGTCACCCGGCGGGTGCCGGTCACCGATCCCGCCGTCGTCACGGTCGCGCACATCGCCGCCGGATCGACCAACAACGTCATCCCCGACAGCGCGTTCCTGGAGGGGACGATCCGCACGCTGTCGGCCGGCCGCCGCGCCGACGTCGTCGACTCCGTGCGGCGGGTCGCCGAGCTCGTGGCCGCCGCGCACGACATGCCGGCCGAGTTCGTGCACGAGCCCGGCTACCCGGTGACCGCCAACGACGCGGGCGTCGCCGCCCAGGTGGCCGCCGCGGCGGCCGAGCTGCTCGGGCCGGAGAACGCGCCGCCGATGGCCGAGCCGATGATGGGGGCCGAGGACTTCGCCTACGTGCTGGAGCGGGTGCCCGGCGCGATGGCGTGGATCGGCGCCCGCCCGGCCGGCGTGGACGCCGACGAGGCGCCGCCGAACCACTCGAACCTGGCGGTGTTCGACGAGGCGCCGCTGCCGGCCGGCGCCGCCCTCCACGCGCTCATGGCCCTCCGGGCGCTGGCACCCTAGCGGAGTGCGGGAGTGCAGGTTTCCTGCACTCCCGCACTCCGCTCAGGTCGCGGGGCTGGGGTCGCTGCGCTCCTCGGCGGGAGCGGCCTGCACGTCGCGCACCTGGTACTTCTCGACCGCCTGGCGGACGACGTCGCCGTCGACCTCGCCGCGGCGGGCCAGCGTCGCCAGGGTGCGGACGACGATCGACTCGGCGTCGACGTGGAAGTGCCGGCGCAGCGCCGGGCGGGTGTCCGACAGCCCGAAGCCGTCGGTGCCCAGCGTCGACATCCCGCCGGGGACGTAGGGGGCGATGAGGTCGGGGACCGCCTTCATCCAGTCCGACACCGCCACGACCGGGCCGGGGGCGTCGGCCAGCCGCTGGGTGACGTAGGGCGTCCGGACCTCCTCGCCGGGGTGCAGCAGGTTCCACTCCTCGCACTCGTCGGCCTGCCGGCGCAGCTCGGTCCACGAGGTCACCGACCACACGTCGGCCGACACGCCCCAGTCCTCGCGCAGCAGCTCCTGCGCCCGCAGCGCCCACGGCACCGCGACGCCGGAGGCGAGCACCTGCGCCTGCACGCCGTCTCCGGTCCCCGGGGCGTAGCGGTACATGCCGGCGAGCAGGCCCTGGACGTCGAGGTCCTCGGGCTCGGCCGGCTGCTGGAACGGCTCGTTGTAGACGGTCAGGTAGTACATGACGTCCGGCGAGCGGTGCCCGCCCAGCGGTGCGCCCTGGTCCTGGCCGTACATCCGCACCAGCGCGTCGCGGGTGATGTGCGCGACCTCGTAGGAGAACGCCGGGTCGTAGGCGACCACGGCGGGGTTGGTGTGCGCGAGCAGGATCGAGTGGCCGTCCTCGTGCTGCAGGCCCTCGCCGTTGAGCGTCGTCCGCCCGGCCGTGGCGCCCAGGACGAAGCCCCGCGACATCTGGTCGGCCGCGGCCCAGAAGCCGTCACCGGTCCGCTGGAACCCGAACATCGAGTAGAAGATGTAGATCGGGATCATCGGCTCGCCGTGCGTGGAGTACGACGTCCCGACGGCGGTGAACGACGCGGTGGAGCCCGCCTCGTTGATGCCCTCGTGCAGGATCTGCCCCTGCTCGGACTCCTTGTAGGCCAGCATCAGCTCGCGGTCGACCGAGGTGTAGCGCTGGCCGGCCGGGTTGTAGATCTTCTGGGTCGGGAAGAGGGAGTCCATCCCGAAGGTGCGCGCCTCGTCCGGGATGATCGGCACGAACCGCGGGCCGAGCTCGGCGTCCTTGAGCAGCTCCTTGAGCAGCCGGACGAACGCCATCGTGGTGGCGACCTCCTGCTTGCCCGAGCCGCGGCGCAGGACGTCGAGGGCCTTGTCCTCGGGCGCCTTGAGGGTCTTGAACTCCGCCCGCCGCCGCGGCACCGCCCCGCCCAGGGCCCGCCGCCGCTCGAGCATGTACTGCATCTCGTCGGAGTCCGCCGCCGGCCGGTAGTAGGGCGGCAGCGTCTTGTCCAGCGCCTCGTCGGGGATGTCGAGGTAGAGCCGGTCGCGGAAGGCCGCGAGGTCCTCGGCGGTCAGCTTCTTCATCTGGTGGGTGGAGTTGCGGCCCTCGAAGTGGCTGCCCAGCGTCCAGCCCTTGATCGTCTTCGCGAGGATGACCGTGGGCTGGCCCCGGTGCTCCACCGCGGCCTTGAACGCCGCGTAGACCTTGCGGTAGTCGTGCCCGCCGCGGGAGAGGTCCCAGACCTGCTTGTCGCTCATGCTCTCCACGAGCTTGCGGGTGCGCGGGTCCTTGCCGAAGAAGTGCTCGCGGACGAACGCGCCGTCCTCGGCCTTGTAGGTCTGGTAGTCCCCGTCCGGCGTCTGGTTCATGATGTTGACCAGTGCGCCGTCGCGGTCGGCGGCCAGCAGCGGGTCCCACTCGCGGCCCCAGATCACCTTGATCACGTTCCAGCCCGCGCCGCGGAAGAACGACTCCAGCTCCTGGATGACCTTGCCGTTGCCGCGCACCGGGCCGTCGAGCCGCTGCAGGTTGCAGTTGACGACGAAGGTCAGGTTGTCCAGCTCCTCGCGGGCGGCCAGGCCGATCGCGCCGAGCGACTCCGGCTCGTCCATCTCGCCGTCGCCGAGGAACGCCCAGACGTGCTGGTCGGAGGTGTCCTTGATGCCGCGGGAGTGCAGGTAGCGGTTGAACCGCGCCTGGTAGATCGCGTTCAGCGGGCCCAGGCCCATCGAGACGGTGGGGAACTCCCAGAAGTCGGGCATCAGCCGCGGGTGCGGGTAGGAGGACAGGCCGCCGCCGGGGTGGCTGACCTCCTGGCGGAAGCCGTCCAGCTGCTGCTCGGAGAGCCGGCCCTCGAGGAACGCGCGGGCGTAGATGCCGGGGGAGGCGTGCCCCTGGAACCAGATCTGGTCGCCGCCGCCGGGGTGGTCCTTGCCGCGGAAGAAGTGGTTGAAGCCGACCTCGTACAGCGAGGCGGAGGAGGCGTAGGAGGAGATGTGCCCGCCCACGCCGATGCCGGGCCGCTGCGCGCGGTGCACCATGATCGCGGCGTTCCAGCGGATGTAGGCGCGGATCCGACGCTCCACGTGCTCGTCACCGGGGAACCACGGCTCGCGCTCGGGCGGGATCGTGTTGATGTAGTCGGTGCTGCGCAGCCCCGGGACGCCGACCTGCTGCTGCCGGCTGCGCTCGAGCATCCGGAGCATCAGGTAGCGGGCCCGGCCGCGCCCGGCGTGGTCGACGACGGCGTCGAGGGACTCCAGCCACTCCTGGGTCTCGTCGGGGTCGGTGTCGACCAGCTGGCTGGGGAGCCCGTCGGTGATGACCGCGCGGGCGTGTCCTGCATCGCGGGCGGGGTCGCCGCCCGACTGCTGCGGTGCGCTCATGACCCCATCCTCCCGCCGCGCGGCCGTCGCCGTCACGCACGCGCCCATCTGACGGGATCCCGCCGTGTCGCCGGGTTCCCCGTCGCCCGTCGCGCGCGTGCCCGGCGCGGGGCCCCGCGGGTGACCTTGCGGTTGCCGGGGCATGCCCTACGCTTCCGCCCACGTGGCCCGAACGCCGGGCCCGGCGGACCGAGGGAAAACGGGGGTGACATGACCAGGCTGCGGGTGCCCCTCCCGCCGGTCGTGTCCGTCCCACGCAGCCCGGCCGCCGCCCCCGCCGCCGGGCGACCCGCCTCGGGCGGCCGGAGGGCCGTCTGCACACCCATGGAGGACAAGCAGGGATGAGCGTCGACTCGGGCAGCGCCGGCATGGCGGCCCGGCTGGGCATCAAGCCGGGCATGGTCGTGCAGGAGCTCGGCTGGGACGAGGACTCCGACGAGGACCTGCGCGACTCCATCGTCGAGGTCTCCGGCAGCGAGATGGTCGACGAGGACACCGACGAGGTCGCCGACGTCGTCGTCCTGTGGTGGCGGGAGGACGACGGCGACCTGTTCGACGCGCTCACCGACGCGCTCACCTCGCTGGCCGACGACGGCGTCGTCTGGCTGCTGGTCCCCAAGTCGGGCCGGCCCGGGCACGTCGAGCCCGGCGACGTCACCGAGGTGGCGCCCACCGCGGGTCTGCAGCAGACCAGCAGCATCTCCGCCGCCAAGGAGTGGTCGGGCATCCGCCTGGTCACGCCGAAGGCCGCCCGCTCCCGCCGCTGAGGACCCCCCTCGCCCCACCCCTCGCAGGCTCGCGGCGGGCCTCTGCGAGGGGGCCGTTCCAGCACGTCACGGGCGTGCGGCACGATCAGGGTCATGAGCCTCTCCGCCGGTGACCGCGCGCCCGAGTTCAGCCTCCCCGACCAGGACAAGCAGGTGGTCTCCCTCGCCGAGCTGCGGGGGAAGCCGGTGCTGGTCGTCTTCTACCCATTCGCCTTCTCCGGCATCTGCACCGGTGAGCTGTGCCAGCTGCGCGACGAGCTCGCCACCTACACCGACGCCGGCGTGCAGGTGGTGGCCATCAGCACCGACCCGGTCTTCAGCCTCAAGGCCTTCAAGGAGCAGCAGGGGCTGCCCTTCCCGCTGCTGTCGGACTTCTGGCCGCACGGCACCACCGCGCAGGCCTACGGCGTCTTCAACGAGAAGGCCGGCATGGCCGTGCGCGGCACGTTCCTGGTCGACGCCGAGGGGATCGTCCGCTTCGCCGAGGTGAACCAGCCCGGCGACGCGCGGCAGCAGACCGGCTGGAAGGACGCGGTCGCGCAGCTCTGAGCCGCAGCTGAGGGCCCCCCTGCAGCGGCCCGCCGCGCGCGTGCGAGCGGCAGGGGGGTCCTTAAGCTGGTCGCGCGGGGCGCGTAGCTCAGCGGGAGAGCTCTCGCCTTACAAGCGAGCGGTCGCCGGTTCGATCCCGGCCGCGCCCACCCCGGACCCCGCCGCACCCCGGTGCCGGCGCCGGCGCCGGCGCAGGTTCCGACGTCGACGGATGAGGTGTGCGGTGGAGCTGGTCGCCGGGGTGGTCGCCGCGCTGGGCGTGCAGCCCCTGGGGGAGGACCGCTTCGGCGTCACCGGCGCCTCGCCGCTGGCCAGGGAGACGCTGTTCGGCGGCGCGCTGCTGGCGCAGGCGCTGCTGTCGGCGGACGCGACGGTCCCCGACGACTACGCGGTGCACCACCTGCACGGCGAGTTCCCCCAGCGCGGTCGCGCCGGGGAGCCGATCGTGTTCGCCGTCGACCGGGTCAAGGACGACCGCTCGCTGAGCAGCCGCCGCGTCGTCGGCCGCCAGGGCGCGCGGGTCGTGGTGACCCTGGAGGCATCCTTCCAGCGGGCCCGCGAGGCGGGGGCGCAGTTCCACGTCCCCGCGCCGGCCCGCTTCCCGGCCGACGCCGTCGCGGCCGGCGAGCTCGCGGTGCACGGCGACGGCGGCTTCGGCATCGAGTTCGTCGACGCGACCGGCAGCGCCAACGGCACGCTGTCCACCGAGGTCGAGGCCTGGTACCGGGCGGCGCAGCCGCTCCCGGCGCAGCCGGTGTGGCACGCCGCCGTGCTCACCCTGGTCTCCGACATGGCCGTGCCGGCGGTTGCCGTGACGGCGGCCGGGCTGCTCGCCGGCGGGCCCGAGGACGAGGGCGGGCCGGGCACCGTGGCCACGACGAGCGTCAACCACACCATGTGGTTCCACCGGCCGCTGCGCGCCGACGAGTGGTTCGTCCTCACCTCGCAGCCGCTGTCGACCGCGCACGGCCGCGGCGTCGCCCTCGGCTCGGCCCACGACGGGGCGGGCCGGCACGTCGCGTCGATCGTGCAGGAGATCTACCTCAAGTGAGGGTGCGGGCCGCCGCTCAGCAGGAGGACTGCCGGTAGGTGTAGGTGACCGGCTGGCCCCAGGCGACCACCGCGCCGGGACCGACGCTCTGCGCGGCGATGGTGTCCACCGGGGAGCCGACCGTGCACAGGAAGCCCGGCGCCGAGATCTCGGCGACGTCGGGGTTGCCGTTCTCGCCGCAGCCCCGTCCGCAGCCGAAGGTGTTGACGTAGTTCGGCATGGTCGTGTGCGTGTCGCGCACCGTCCACGTGACGGTGCGCGACGTCGACAGGCCGCCGGCGTCCGTCGCCGTCACCGTGACGGGGAACGAGCGGGCCTGGATGGCGCTGCGGCTCGTCGTCCCCGCGGCGGCCGAGGCGCTGACGGTCCCGGTGATCCGGCCGTTGGCGTGCGCCAGCCCGGCCGGCAGCCCGGTCACCGAGATCGTCACCGCGCCGCCGTCGGGGTCGGATCCGCCGAAGGTGACCGCGGGGGCCTGCAGCTCGTTGCTCGTGACGTCGGAGGCGCTGACCACCGGCGGGCGGTTGGGAGCGGGCGCCGGGGCGGTGGAGCCCCCCTGGCCGGCGGGGGGAGCCGGTGCCTGCGGCGCGGGACCACCGCCGGGCTCGGGCAGCGGGACCGCGACGGTGCCCCCGCCGGTGGCGCCGCCCCCGGCGCCTCCGGTCGAGGCGCCACCACCCGTGCCACCGCCCGTGCCACCGCCCGCGCCACCAGCCGCGGCGCCGCCGCCGGTGCCCCCGGTGCCCCCGGTGCCGACCGGGCCGCTGCCGGGCAGGACGGTCGTCGGGCCGTCGGCCTGAGGGGGCGGGTCGGTGCCGGAGTCCGTGGGCGGGGCCTCCGCTGGAGCGGCGCCCTCCTCCTCGGCGAGCGCCAGGCGCTTGAGGTCGGCGGCCTCCCGGGTGGCCGCGGTGGCCTCGGCGACCTGGTCGCGGACCTGCTCCAGGTGGCGTCGCGACGGCTCGACGTCCTCGGGCAGGGGCACCGACCAGCTCAGCGGCTGGGTGCCGTCGGGCGCCAGGTCGAACACCCAGCACGCCAGGAGCTGGTCGGCGAGCTCCGAGTGCGGCGCGACCGAGAACTCGACGTCGTCCAGGCTCGGCGCGAGGGCATCGGGGACCGGCTCGATCCAGCTCACGCGCACGCCCGCGTCGGAGGTGTTCACCAGCCGCACGCTGCTGACCACCCGCGACAGGTCCTCGGAGTAGCCGTACTCCCGGTGCACCTGCAGCCCCTGCGCGGTGTCGACGACCGACTCGGCCAGGCGCAGGTCGGGCTGCTCGGCGGCGTCGTCGCGCCAGGGGGCGGCCACGCCCACGGCGGCGCCGGCCAGGCCGAGCACCCCGAGCACGGCGACGAGGACCGGTGCGAGCCGGCCGCGGCGGCGGGGGCGCCCCTCGGTCGCCGCCGGCAGCGGCTCGCGGCGGCGGGCGACGTGCACGGTGTCCAGCCGGGGCGTGGGCCGCTCGCCCGGCGGCCGCTCGAACAGCGGGCCGATGGTGGCGACGTCCTCCACGGGGACCGGCGGGACGGCGGCGCCGAGCGCGCCGGCGACCCCCTGCAGGGCCGCGCCGAACGCCGCGGCGGTGGCCGGCCGGTCGGCGGGGTCCTTGGCCAGGGCGGCGGTGACGACGTCGGACAGGGCGCCCGGGACGCCGAACTCGCGCAGGTCCGGCGGCGCGGCGGTGGCGATCCGCGCGATCAGCGGCGCCAGGCTCTCCTCGTCGGGCCGGTCGAACGGGGCCTGACCGGTCAGCGCGAAGAACAGGACGCTGGCCAGCGAGTAGACGTCCGAGCGCGGGGACGCCGGGGCGCCGCCGATGATCTCCGGCGCGGCATGGCTCAGCGTGGCGCTGACCGAGCCCGAGCGCGTCTCGAACGCCGTCCGCATCCGGGCGATGCCGAAGTCGACGAGCTTGGGGGCGCCGAAGGTGGAGAACAGCACGTTCTCCGGCTTCACGTCCCGGTGCACGATCCCGCTGCGGTGCGCGGTCTCCAGCGCGCCGGCGAGGGCGGCGCCCCAGGCGACGACGTCGCGGGGCTCGGCCGGCCCGTCGGCGGCGACCCGTTGGCCGAGGGACCCGCCGGGCAGGTACTCCATGACCAGGTAGAGCTCGCCGTCGGTGGTCTGCCCGGCGTCGTGGATCGACACGATGTTCGGGTGGCCGGACAGCGCGCCCAGCGACCGGCACTCCCGCGCGAACCGCGCCAGGACCTCGTCGCTCAGCCCGGCGTCGCGGATGACCTTGAGCGCGACGTCGCGGTCGAACCGCTCGTCGCGCGCCCGGTAGACGACCCCGAAACCGCCGCGGCCGATCTCGACCGGCTCACCCAGGCCGGCAACCCCTGGTGGCATGCCCGTGCCCCACCTCGTCGTCGGACCCCCCGTGGCCACCCGGCGCCGGGCACGAGCCCTGGTCGGCGCCGACCGGTTGCCGGGGAAGGTACGTCGCCGAGCCGCCGGGGGGAACCGCCCGGTGGACGGCTCCGCCCGATCAGGGCGCCGTCAGCCCCTCCCGGGGGACGCGCCGGGCGGCGGCGGGACCTCCGGCCGCCCCACGACCGTGCGCGGCGCGGGACCCGCGGGCGCCAGCGCCGCCCGGGCGGCCAGCACCAGCTCCAGGCACCCGGCGAAGCGGGCCTCGCGGTCCTTCTGCAGCGCGCGCGTCACCACCTCGGCCAGCGCCGGGGGTGTGTCCGGGCGCAGCGCGCGGACGTCGGGGACCGGACCGGTCAGGACCGAGGCCAGCAGCGGCGCCATGTCCGCCGCCGGGAACGCGCGGCGCCCGGTGAGCACCTCGAACAGCACCGCCCCGAGGGAGTAGACGTCGGCCCGCCGGTCCAGCGGCAGGCCCTCGAGCTGCTCGGGTGCGGCGTAGGCCAGGGTGAGCGGGGCCTCCCCGGCGCCGGTCAGCGACACCGCCGCCGCGAGGTCCTTGGCGATGCCGAAGTCGGTGAGCATCGCCTGCTCGGTGCCGTCGGCGTGCCGGCGCAGCAGCACGTTGGCCGGCTTCACGTCGCGGTGCAGCAGCCCGGCCTCGTGCGCGGCGTCCAGCGCCCGGCCGACGTCGGTGACGACCCCGACCGCGTCCTCGGGCGGGAAGGGCCCGCGTTCGCGCAGCGCGGTGTCCAGGTCCGGGCCGGCGATGTAGCGCATCGACATCCACAGCAGGTCGCCGTCCTGGCCGCGGTCCACGACGTCCACGACGTTCGGGTGGTCCAGGCGGCACAGCACGTCGGACTCCCGCTCGAAGCGCTCGCGGAACTGCCGGTGCCCGGCGAAGCCGGGGTGCAGCACCTTGAGGGCCACGTCGCGCGGGAGCGACCGGTGCCGGGCGAGGTAGACCGCACCCATGCCGCCGGCCCCCAGCTGCCGCTTGAGCAGGTAGCCGCCGACGGTGGAGCCGACCGGGATCGGCTCCGCCGTCCCGGCCGCCCGGTCGGGCTCGCGCTCGCGGGCGCGGAGGACCTCCTCCGGGGTGGGGTCGCCCATGCCGAGCAGCCGGGCGCCCGGCTCGGAGGCCGGGGCGTGGTCGTCGCCGGTGCGGTCGGCGTCGTCGAGCCCGGCCAGGTTCCAGGCCGCGGTCTCCACGGGACCGGGCGGGACGACGTCGAGGCTGGCGTCGGTCACCGTCGTCCCCGCGTCGGCCCAGGTGACGGCGCATCCGGGCGGTGCCACGGAGACGACCGCCCGGCACGCCGCGGGCAGGCTCGCGCGGCGGCGGCCCAGCCAGACCGGGTGCACGTCGACCGACGGGCCGTGCTGCAGCAGCGGCGCGAGGACCTCGGGCGGCAGGGGGAGGTCCTCGTCGACGAGCAGGACGACCGCCGGCTCGTCGGCGGGGCGGGCGTCGCGGTCGCGTGCGCGGCCGGTCACCAGCCCGGTCAGCGACGTCAGCAGGCGGCGCGCGTCGTCCGGCCCGGTCGCGAGCATCGGACCGTCGTCGGAGCCGGCGTGCGGGAGGGCGGCGAACCAGGCCCAGCCCGAGCGGCTGCGCAGCGCCGCGGCCAGGCGCAGGTCGCGCGGGCTGTGCAGCGCGGCCAGTTGCAGGGCCAGCCACCGGGCCAGCGCCAGCACCTGCTCGCGCGCGCCGGTCACCCCGAGCGCGCCCACCTCGGGCAGGCGCACCGTCAGCGGCGCGCAGCGGGCGACGGCGTGGGGTTCGAGGGAGCGCGCCGCGTCCTCGCGCCGCCGCGGATCGCCGCCGTCGGCCAGCCGGTAGGTCGCCTCCGACGGCAGGTCGGTCCAGCCGACCCGCACCTGCAGCCAGTCGGCGTCCCCGGGGCGGCGCTCCCACAGGTCGGGCGCCGGACCCTCGGTGCGGCGCAGCACGTCGGCCAGGTCGGGCGCGGCCGCCCAGCGGCGGACGCCCTCGGCCACCAGGTCCCGCTCCAGCCCCCTGCGGGCAGCCTCCAGCGTGCTGCCGAAGGCCGCCTCCCGGTACCGGTGGTCGCGGGCCGCCCGCGACCAGGGGAGCAGGCGGCGGGGCCGGGGTCCGGGCGGCGCCGACACCAGGCGCGGCGGCGGAGGGGGCGGCAGCGGCGCCCGCGGCGGCCTCCGGAAGCGGGCCACGCCGCGGACCACCGGCAGGTGGGGCACCGGCGGCGGCTGCCGCGGGTGGTGCCGCAGCACGGTGGAGGCGGCCTCGACGGGGGCGCCGACCGGCACCGGCGTCGGGGCGCCGAGCGGGCGGCCGAACAGGTGGGTGCCGTTGAGCGACCCCAGGTCCTCGGCGAGGACGTCCTCGCCGTCGGCGGTGAAGCGCACGTGCTCGCGGGACAGACCCGGGTCGTCGATCCGCAGCTGCCCCTCGCGGCCGGCGGTCACCGTGCCGTCGAGCGGCAGGCGAGCCCCCGCCGACGGCCCGATGCCGACGACGAGCTCGGTCCCGGAGACCGGCTGCGGCGCCGCGGCGGTGGAGGTGAGGACGTCGCCGTTGCGCAGCCCCAGCTCGGAGACCGGCTGGTCGACGTCGAGCGCCGTGCGGGTGCGCGCGATCCGCAGCTGCCCGCCACCGGTCCGGGACACCAGGCCCGACCGCACGAGGAGGTCGACGACCGCGCGACCCGGGGGGTCCCCGTGCACGTCGATCTCCACGAGCTCGGGCTCGTGCCCCGCCAGCCGCAGCCACACGGGGCGCACACTCCCAGAAAACGGCCTGGTCGGGACCTCGCGGCCGCGCGGTCGGGTGGCCCGCTCAGCCGACCGGGGGAGGCCGGGCCGCCCGTCAGGCGGCCGTGGCCGCCAGGGGGGAGCCCGGCCGGGGCACGTCCGGGCGGGGGAAGACCGGCCGCAGCACCGCCGGCGCGCGGAAGTGCCGCCAGCTGCCCTCCGCCTGCGCCAGCCGGTCGGCCACGGCGTAGACGACCGCCGGGTGGTGGCCCAGCCCGAGGTGGCTGGCGTGGACGGCGATGTTCTCCGCCCGCGGCCCCGGGGTCTCCAGGCAGGTCTGCCAGTGCACGATCCCGTCGGCGTGGGAGTAGATCGACGTGGCGGGCACCGGCAGCGGCGTGCACTCGCTCTCCAGCGGGAACGACACCGAGTCCACGTGCAGGTGGGAGAACCGGTTGAACACCCGGGCCGCGCGGGTCTGCGACTCGCAGGTCAGCCGGAACGGGCTGCCCAGGGTGATCACCTGGCGCACCGAGTCGGGGGTGGCGCGGGTGAGCTCGCGGGCGAAGATCCCACCGAGGCTCCAGCCGACGAGGCTGACCGGCCGGCCGTACCGGTCGGCCAGGTCGTCCAGGCGCCGGCGCATGCCGCCCACGCAGGTCGGCGTCGGGCCGATGTTGCGGCCCAGCCGCCAGCCGTGCACCCGGTAGTCCAGCCGCCGCAGGGTCGCCCGCAGCGTCCGCGTGGACGCGTCGTCGGCCAGCAGGCCGGGGAGGACCAGCACGGGGTGGCCGTCGCCGTGGGGGAGCGCCTGCAGGAGGGGGCGCGCGGCCAGGTACAGGCCGTAGTCGGCCACGGCCCGGCCCGGCTCGCTCAGGTAGAGCGGGAGTGCGGGGCCGCCGCTGGGCTGTCGTGCCACGGAGATCCTCCTCGTCGACCGGCGCTGGTCACCCGCCCGTTACCCGGGGCGGGACGGCGGGCACACCCGCCGAGACACATCCGTGTCCTCGGCAGTCCGCTGTGGCGATCGACACACCGTCGTCCCACCCGTCCCGGGCGTCGCACCACCCGGCCGGGCGGGCGCGCGGTGCTCGTGCCACGGTGACCGGGTGGACGAGACACAGGTCCCCGGGCGCTCCCTCACCGTGGAGCTCGACGGCCCGGTGCACTACATCGACTTCGGCGGTGCCGAGGCCGGCCCCCCGGTCGTGCTGGTCCACGGGCTCGGGGGCTCGCACCTGAACTGGGACCTGCTGGCGCCGCTGCTCACCCCGCACGCCCGGGTCTGGGCGCTGGACCTGCCGGGCTTCGGCCGCAGCGAGCCCGGCCGGCGGCGGGCCAGCGTGCCGGCCAACGTCCTGGTGCTCGACCGGTTCCTCCGGGAGGTGGTCGGCGACCCGGCGGTCCTGGTCGGCAACTCGATGGGCGGGATGATCTCGCTGTTCGCCTCCGCCCGGTCCCCGCAGCGGGTCCGCGGCACCGTCCTGCTCGACCCCGCGGTCCCGGGTCCCCGCCGGGCGCTGGACCCCACCGTCGCGCTGCAGTTCGCCGTCTACGCCGTGCCGTTCCTCGCCGAGCGCGTCCTGTGGCTGCGCAGGGTGCGCACCACGCCGCTGGCCCGGGTGCGCGAGCTGCTCGAGCTGTGCGGGGTCGACCCGGACGCGCTGCCCGCGGAGGTGATCGACCGGTCGGTGACCCTGCTGGAGGAGCGGCGCGACGTCGCCGGGATGGACAAGGCGTTCCTGGCCGCCGCGCGCTCCCTGCTGTGGGTGCTGGCCGATCCGCGGCGCTACCGGGAGGCGATGGCGGCCGTCTCCGGGCCGGTGCTGCTGGTGCACGGCGACCGCGACCGCCTGGTCCCGGTGGCCGCCGCCCGGGACATCGCCGGGCGGCACCCCGACTGGCGCTACGTGGAGCTGACCGGCGTCGGGCACGTGCCGCAGCTGCAGGTGCCCGGGGTGGTGGCCGATCACCTGCTCGACTGGCTGAGCGACGGCGGGCTCCTCCCGGCCGGCGAGGGGGAGCCGGCCGACCGCGGCTGACCGCGTCCGCGGGGCACGTTGCCGGTGCTCTCCGCACGTTGCCGCTCCGATCCGGCCGGCAACGTCCCGAAGCCGCCGGCAGAGTGGTCGGGTCGCCGCTGCGGGGTCGAGGGCCTCGCGGACGCCGCCCTGCCGACCCGGCTCAGCTGCCGCCCAGCGCCACCACCTCGTCCAGCCCCGCCTGCAGGTCGGCCACCAGCCCCTCCGGGTCGGTCACCGCCGTCGAGTCGACGTTGACGCCGATGCAGCACTGGCCCTCGTGCGACAGCAGCGTGATCATCGCCGCGCAACCGGGCAGCGGGCCGAAGGGGAACATCCGGACGATCCGGGAGCCGGCGACGTAGACCGGGTGCGAGACGCCCGGCACGTTCGACAGCTGGACGTCGTTGGCGCTGGTCAGCCGCCCCGAGACCGCGCCGATGACCGGTGCCGGCAGCCAGCTGAGCGTGGGCGCGAGCAGGTCGTTGAGCACCCCGGAGCTGCTGTCGCTGCGCACCGACAGCACGAACTCGCGGATGGTGCGGATCCGGTCGGCGGGGTCGGCCTGGTCCAGCGGGGCGGGGAAGCGGGCGCCGGTGAAGCGGTTGCCGCCCTCCGGGGCGTCCTGGCTGCGCAGGCTGATCGGGATGCCCACGGCCAGCGTGCCCAGCGGTGCACCGTGCCGCTCGTGGTACCGGCGGAAACCACCGACCATCGCGGCGAGGAAGCCGTCGTTGAGCGAGCCGTCGGCCGCCTTCGCCCCGGCCTTGAGGTCGGCCAGCGGGACCTCGAGCACCTCCAGGTGCCAGTCCCCGCCGCGGCTGGCCAGCAGCGTCGAGCCGGGCCCGGGCGGGGTCAGGGTGCGGCCGGCCGAGCGGGCCGAGCCCAGCGCGGAGGCCACGACGTCCCGCGGCCGCCCGGCGGCCAGCACGTCCACCCCGCGGCGCAGCAGCTCCAGCGGCGCGGAGCGGGCCGTGCCGACCAGGCGCTCGGTGAGCAGGGCGGTGCGGGAGACGTCGTCGTCGGGCAGCGGGACCGGCGGCTCGGGCCGGACCGGGTCGTGCTCGGCGGTGCGGCTGTGCAGCTTGCCCATCAGCTGGACGGCGCCCAGCCCGTCGGTCGTGCTGTGGTGGGTCTTCACCACGTAGCCGGCCCGCCCGTCGGCCAGCCCCTCGACGAGCATCGCCTGCCACAGCGGGCGGGTGCGGTCCAGCGGCGCGGAGACGAATTCCCCGACCACGTCGAGGAGCTGGCGCATCGTGCCGGGCGGGTCGAGCCGCACCCGGTGCACGTGCGCGTCGAGGTCGAGCTCCTCCACCGTCACCCACCGCGGCGTGCCGACACCCAGCGCCGGCTCCACCACGCGCTGGCGCATCCGCGGCACCATCCGCGAGGCCCACTCGTGCGCCGCACGCAGCCGCTCCCACTCCGGCGCGGGCTCGAGCAGTTCCAGCAGCGACACGTTGGCGCGCAGCCGCGGGTCGGCGGCCTCCGCCCGCCACATCGCCGTCTCCAGCGGGTTCATGTCCGGCGAGCTGCCCCAGTCCAGCGGCGCTGCCGGGAGGGGCGCGTGCTGCCCGGCGGTGGGCTCCTCGCTGACCACCGGCCGCTCGCCGCGGCCGCCCCAGTCGGTCAGGGTGCGCAGGTACATGCCGTGCACCTCGGCGGCGCGGTCGGCGACCTCCTCGGCGGACCACCCGTCGGTGGGGACCGGCGGCAGCACCCGGACCTGGACGACGCCGGGGGAGACGGTCGTGGCGCCCTTCCACATCAGCTCGCCGGTGTTGCGCAGCACGATCGGCACGATCGGCACGCCGGCCTGCATCGCGACGTGGAAGGCGCCCTTCTTGAACGGGCCGAGGGTCGGGGTGACCGACCGGGTGCCCTCGGGGGCGATCACCAGCGAGATGCCGTCGCGCAGCCGCTGCACCGCGGGCTCCAGGGCCTGCCGGGCCTGGCCGGAGTCCGCCCGGTCGACGAAGGCGACGTCGGCGAGCCGGAAGGCCAGCCCGAAGGCCGGCGTCCGCTCCAGCTCTTTCTTCGCCACGGCGGTGAAGCCGCCGCGCAGCAGCTTCGCCAGGACCAGGACGTCGAGCTGGCTCTGGTGGTTGAACAGGAACACCGCCGGGCGGGTGGTGAGGTGCTCGGCGCCCTCGACGTCGAGCCGGACCCCCGCGATCGCGCTGCCGAGCTCCCCGGCGAGGGTGATGCCCAGGTCGACCGCCTCGCGCCGCGAGCCGCCGAGCGCGCCGACCGCGACCCCGGTGGCGAAGCCGCCGAGCATGCCGCCGACCCCGGCGACGGTGCGCGCGAGGTCGGCGGCCGACGTGCGGCCGCGGCGGCGGAACCGGGCCACCGGCCAGGAGTAGTGGCGCGCGGCGGCGGCCAGCCCGGTGCCGGGGTTGAGCGCGCGCGCCCGCCCCGCGGTGCGCAGGAAGGGCACGTCCTCGTCGCCGTTGGAGTACGCGTAGCTCTGCGCCAGGTCGATGCCGTGCTCCTCGGCGAAGGCGCGCACGGCCGCGGCCTTGCCCTTGCGCCACAGCAGCGGGCCGCCGGGACGGCCGGTGCAGACGCCGTCGACGATCTCGACGGGGGAGACCAGGACGTGCTCGACGCCCAGCGCCCGGGCGGCCGGCTCCACCTGGAAGCGGGTGGCCGACGACGCGAGGACGACGGTGTGCCCCGCCTGCAGGTGGGCGGTGACCAGCCGCCAGGCCTCCGGGAACAGCGAGCCGGCGATGCCCTGCACGAACAACCGCTCGCCCAGCTCGGCCAGCTCGTCCTCGCTGCGGCCGGCCCAGGCGCGCATGCCGGCGACGGTGAACCGCTCGAAGTCCTGCTCGGTGGTGACCCCGCGCAGGCCGTTGAGCAGCAGCTGCCCGAGGGCCTGCGGGGTGACCTCCAGCGAGCGCAGGTGGTGGCGGGCGAAGGCGGCCAGCGAGTAGCCGTCGATGACCGTGCCGTCGAAGTCGAAGAAGGCGCCGGTCCGCGGGCCGGGCGGGGCGGCGTCGACGTCGGCGACCAGCTGCTCCTCGGTCCAGACGAGCGTGCGCCCCGCCCCGCCGTCCGTCCGCTCCTGCCGGGCCGTCACGGCTCCACCCCCACGTTCTCCCGCCGCGCGGCGGCGTCCAGTTCGTCGATCACCGCGACCCGCCCGACGACGTCGCGGACCTGGGCGGCCCACTCCTGCCGGCGGCGGGCCAGCTCCTCGCGGCCGGGGTCGACCAGGTCGAGGTTGGCGGCCAGCTGCAGCGCCGTCCCGAACAGCTCCCGGGACAGCGACTCGGGCCCGTGCAGCCGGCCCTGCAGCAGCATCTGCTGGCCCACGCCGCTGCACTCGGCCAGGAAGTCCGCCTGCACGACCGGCGTCCGCGGGTCCCTGGCGGCCAGCCGCTCGGCCACGACGAGCTGGGCGTCGACGAACGAGCGCAGCACGCGGTGGGCCAGCAGCAGCGGCGCCCGGCAGAGCACCTCGCGCCCGTCGGCGGTCTCCCAGCCCGGGTCGAGCCGCTCGAGCTCGGCGGTGAGCCGGCGACGGTAGTCGTCGCGCTCGGGGAAGAAGAACTCGAACTTGAGCTGGTCGCGGAGCCGGAAGGCCTCGTCCCAGCGGTCGGCCGGGTCGCGCAGCATGACCAGCTCGGCGATCGCCCGGTCCACGACGTGGTGGATGGCGTTGTTGCGGTAGAAGGCGGCGACCAGGTGCTGGCCGCGCTCGATCGAGTACACCGGCTCCTCGCCGCCCTCGTACACCGTGACGACACCCTGCTGGGCCAGCGCGGTGAGCACCCGCCGCACCCCGCCGGCGGTGTCCAGCGCGGCGCCGGAGTGCGGCCGCCCGCCCTCGGTGAGGTAGGCCAGCAGCGGCTGCAGGACCCGCTGCACCTGGGCGAGGGTGAGCGCCCGGTCGCGCACGCCGAGCAGCGCCAGGGTGACCAGCGCCGTCGCCGTCGCCGGGGTGGTCGAGTTGATGCCGACGGCGACCTGGAACGCCACCTTCTGCAGGGTGAGGCGGCGGGCGTCGGGATCGGCGGCGTCGGCGCCTGCGCGCAGGGCGGCGGCCAACGAGATCGGCTCGGCGAACCCGACGTGCACCGTGCCCAGCGGCGTGCGGACCTGCTCGCGGATGTAGGAGGCCATCCAGGACAGCCCCTCGCCGCGCTTGGCGGCGCCGCCCTGCTCGGCGGCCATCCCGCTGACCTCGCGCAGCTGGTCGTAGGTGATCGACACCGGGACGACGTAGGCGTCCTCCACCCGGCCCCGCTCGACGGCGTCGGCCACGTAGCTCAGCAGGCCGTGCCGCGGCGGGCGCAGCTTGCCGGTACGGCTGCGGCCGCCCTCCAGGTACCACTCGAGGTTGAACCGCTTGGCCAGCAGGAACGCGAAGTACTCGCGGACGGCGAGCTTGTAGACCTGGTCGTCGCCGAAGCTGCGCCGGATGAACACCAGCCCGGCGCGCTTGGCGATTGGGCCGACCGGCCAGAAGCGCAGGTTCTCCCCGCCGAGGACGTGGTTGCGCGGGAAGTCGTGCGCGGCCAGGACGTCGGCGAGCACGAGCGGGTCGACGTAGGAGCGGTGGCTGGGCAGGAACACCAGCGGGTGGCGGCGGTTGAGCTCGCGCAGCCCGTCCAGGCGGGCCGCGTCGACCTGCACGTCCCAGGCGCGGGCGTGCACGGGCCGCAGCAGGCCGGTGAACAGCTCGACGGCGACCGGGTCCATCCCGGCCACCAGGCCGTGCAGGTCCGCCACCGCCTCGGCGGCGACCTCCTCCTCGGGCCGCTCGAGCCGGGCCGCCACGGCCGCGACCTCCGCGCGGAACTCCGGGCTGTGCTCGATCGCCTCGGCCACGTGCCGCGGCACCTTCGCCCGGTCGCCCACGACCTGCCGCTCGGCCCGGTCCAGGGCGAGGGCCGCCTGGCGGGCGACGAAGGCGGCGAGGTCGCCGGTGCCGTCCCAGCGCTGCGTCAGCTCGGCCACGCTCGCCGGCTCGGCGACGACCGCGCGCGCCCGCTCGGGGTCGCGGCGCAGCGCCGCCGCCTGCAGCGGAGCCGGCGGGCGGCGCAGCAGCGAGGGGCGGGCGTCCTGCAGCCGGCTGCGGCGTCCCCGCTCGCGCGGGCCCGGCCGGCGCGGCTGCCAGGCCACGCGCACCGCCGTCACCACGGTGTCGGGGGAGGCCTGGGCCAGCGGCCCGGCCAGCGCCGTGCCGCGCAGCGGGACGACGGTGGTCCGGTCGTCGCCGGCCGGCAGCGCGTCGGCGACCAGCCGCCGCTCGACCTCGCTGTCGGCGTCGGTGAGCACGATCAGCGGGACGTCGATGTCCACGAGCGTGGTCATGTGCACCTCTCTCCGGGGGGCTCCCGGACCGTTGGCCCCGTGCTGCGCCGTCCGGCCGGAACCGCGCGAGGACCGCGGGACGCCGAGCCTGCCGGTCCGGCGTCCGCGGGGGGAAGGGCTCACCCCCGGTCGAGGGTGTCCCGCAGCGCCTCGGCCCCGCTGAAGCGGGGCTCCCAGCCCAGCTTCTCGCGGGCCTTGGCGGTGTCCATGATCACCGGACGGCTCACCGCCTCCACCCACTCGGCGACCGGCGGGAGGAACGGCAGCGACGCCATCGCCCGCGCCGCGACCTGCGCCGGGCGGGCCGGCAGCGGCACCGGGACCGCGCCGAACTCGCGGGCGACGTCGGCGGCGGTGAGCACGCCGTCGCCGGCGATGTTGTACGCCCCCGGTGGCCCGGCGGCGACGACGCACAGCTGCAGGGCGCGGCCGACGTCGTCCTCGTGCACCAGCTGCAGCGGCAGCGCCGGCACGGCCACCGGGAGCGGCACCGGCAGCCGCCGGGGCCGGCTGAACAGCGCCCGGCCCAGCGGCGCCAGCGGGCCCGGCAGCACGTCCTTGCCGCCGACGACGTTCGGGCCGACCACCACCGGTGGGCGCAGCAGGTACAGCGCCATGTCCGGCGCGTGCTCCGCCTCGGCGGCCAGCAGGTGCTCGAGCTCGGCCTTCTCCTGCGCGTAGAACAGCCGGGACGCCGGGCGCACCGGCCACTCCTCGTCGACGAGCTCGGGCAGATCGGCGGAGAACCCGTACGCGGCGACCGACGAGGCGTACACGAACCGGCGCGCGCCGGCCGCCGCCGCCGCGCGGCAGACGTTGAGCGTGCCGTCGACGTTGATCGCCCGCGCGGTCTGCCGGGAGGCGTTGCCGGTGATGAGGAACGCGAGGTGGACGACGACGTCCGCGTCGCCGAACGCCTCGGCCAGCGCGCCGGGGTCGCGGACGTCGCCGCGCCGGTACTCCATCTTCGTCCACCCGCGGGCGGCCGGGTCGAACGGGCGGCGGGCGATGCCGACGATCCGCGCGACCCGGTCGTCGTCCTGCAGCAACGGCACCAGGCCCGCGCCGAAGGTGCCCGTGGGGCCGGTGACGGCGACGGTGAGGTCGGTCTCGGTCACGTCGGCCCCGTGCAGGGGCCCGCCGCGGGCCTGCGAGCGGGGAGCGCCGGGACCGTCGTCATCGGGCCGCGGCCTTCCGCCGCTTCGGCGACGGGCGCTCCGCCGCGGTCGACGGGGGTGCCGGCTCGGCGGTCCCGGCCGCGGCCCCCAGCTCGTCGATGCCGCGGCGGATGCCGCCGGCGAGGACGTCGAGGTCGGGGAAGCCGTCGAAGTCGGCGTTGATGCCGAAGGTCATCGTGTTCAGGTAGCTGAAGATCCCGATCGACACGCGGGTGCCGCCGGCGATCGGCACGTAGGCGTGCGCCGAGCACATCCGCCGGCCGAGCACGTACAGCGGCACGCGCGGGCCGGGGACGTTCGTGGTGACGGCCTGCGAGTAGAACTGGCTGGCGCCCAGCGCCGCCCGCACCCCGAGGGACAGCAGGGTGGGGGCCACGAAGTCGCCCATCGCGATGATCGACCGGGCGTCGACCAGCTGCAGCATCTGCTTGTACTCGTCCATCTGCGCGCGGACGGACTCCAGCCGGGCGACCGGGTCGGGCTCGGCCACCGGCAGGTCGACGAACACCGCGGAGATGCGGTTGTCCAGCGTGCCGCGCTCGTGCTCCTGCCGCATCGACACCGGCACCATCGACCGGACGACGAGGCCCTCGCGCAGCGACCCGCGGCGCTCGAGCAGGTCCCGGAAGCCGGTCGCGATCGAGGCCAGGACGACGTCGTTCACGGTGCCGCCGAGCGCGGTGCGGATCGCCTTGAGCTCGTCGAACTGGGCCTCGGTCCACGCCCACCGCCGGTGCGGGCCGATCGGGCCGGACAGCGACCGGGCGATCGGGGTGGTGAGCTGCCGGGCGACGGTCGGCAGCGTCTTGACCACCGACCGGCCGGTGCCCAGCACCGACTTCGCCAGGCCGCCGAGGCGCGGGCCGCCCTCGCCGGCGGCGATCTGGCGCAGCGGCTGGGTGAGCGCGTCCTGCACCGCGCCGGCCACCACCTCGACGGTCGAGGGCCCGCGCTGCGGCGTCCAGTCCTGCGGCTCGGGGTGGGTGGCGTCCGGGGTCAGGTCGAACATCAGCTGCATCAGGTCGGTGCCGGCGACGCCGTCGACCATGCAGTGGTGGACCTTGGAGATGATCGCCCAGCGACCGTTCTCCAGCCCCTCCACCAGCCACAGCTCCCACAGCGGCTTGGCCAGGTCGAGCCGCTGCCCGAGGACCCGGCCGGCCAGGTTGCGCAGCTGCTCGTCGCTGCCCGGACCGGGCACGGCGGTGTGCCGCACGTGGTAGAGGATCTGGAAGTGCGGGTCGTCGACCCACAGCGGGCGGCCGAGCTGGAACGGCACGGGCCGCACGCGCTGCCGGTAGCGGGGCACCAGCGGCAGCTTGCTGAGCAGGAGCCGGATGACGTCGCCGTAGCTGGGGGCCGGGCCCTCGAAGACGGCGACCGAGCCCACGTGCAGCGGGGTGTTCTCGCTCTCCGCGAAGTAGAAACCGGCGTCGGTCGGGCTCATGCGGTCCACGGTCAGCTCCCTTGCCGCCCCGCCCGTCCTGGACGGGGCGCGTCACACGTCGTCGGGTGTGCGGCGAAGCCAACCCCGGTTGCCCGCCCGCCGCAATCGGAGCAACGAGCCGCCCCGGTCCGCGGTTCGGGGACGCCGGACGTGGTCCGCGTCACCCCGCCCGGCGTGCGCCGGGGAGCCCGGCCTCGACCCGGTCCAGGAGCTCGGCGAGCGCGCGGTCGACCACCTCGGTGCGGGTGAGGTTCACGCTGTGCCCGGCCCCGGGGACGACCACCAGCTCGGCGTTCCCGCCCAGCAGCCCGGCCAGCCGGCGGCCGTGGCCGACCGGGGTGAGCCGGTCGTGGGTGGCGGCGACGACGGTGGTCGGCACCCGGCCGAGGACCGGGAGCCCGGCGGTCTCGTCGTGGTCGAGGAAGGTCGCCCAGAACGCGAGCGTGACGGTGTAGGGCGTCTCCTCCAGCAGGTCCTGCACCAGCCGCACGTCGGCCGGGTCCGCGTCGTCCCGGCCGAACAGGTAGCGGCGGGTGAACCAGCGGCCGACCGCCGTCCCGCGGCGGCGGACCCGCTCGAGCAGCGGCGCCACGAGCTGCAGCCCGCGCAGCCACGGGCCCAGCAGGCGCAGCCGGCGGAACACGGTCACCCAGGCACCCAGGACACCGGTGCCGACCAGCCCGCCCGGGGAGGTGGCGAGCAGGAAGGCGCCCACCACGCGGGACCCGAACAGCTCCGGCCGCTGCCGCGCGAGCGCCATGATGCTCATCCCGCCCATCGAGTGGCCCACGAGGACGACCGGACCCGCGGGCGCGACGGCGTCCAGCACGTGGCCGAGGTCGCGGCCGGTGCGGTCGACGGTGGCGGCCGTCAGCCTGGTCCAGCCGGACCGGCCGTGCCCGCGCTGGTCCCAGAACACCAGCCGCGCGCGGTCGCGCAGCGCCGGCCGGTGGACGTCGAACTCGGCCAGCCGGGCGGTGGACCCGTGCGAGAAGACGACGGTGAGCGGGGCGCCCGCGCCCGCCTCCGCCGCGCGGCCGCCGTCCCGGCCGTCGAACTCCACGTGCAGGTCCACGCCGTCGTCGGTGCGGACGGTGCGGGACCCGGCCGGCGGGGGGCCCGGCGGGCCGGGGACGGGGGCGTCGACGCCGGGCGGCAGGGGCACGGGTCGGTCGGTGCCCGGCCGCAGCCGCCGCCAACCCCGGCGCGGTCAGGCGGTGTCGGAGCTCTGGCGGCGGCCGGGGCCCGCGTCGCGGACCAGCCGGCGCGCGGCGTCGACCTCCCGGGCCACCGGCGCGAGAACGCCCTCGGCGTGGACCTCCGCGTCGTCGGGGGCGCGGTGCGCGGCGACGTCGTCCGCCAGCTCCCCGACCGCCCGGCGCAGCGCGGTCACCTGCCCGGGGTCGGGGACCGGGTCGCCGGTGCGGATCGCGATCAGTGCCCCGGTGACCGCGTCGGAGGTCCGTTCCAGCTGGACGATGACCGGCCACCAGGCCGCGGCGCGGGTGCTGATGGGCGGCGGCTCGGCCAGCCGGCGCTGCAGCTGCGTGTGCAGCTCGGTCAGCGCCCGGTAGCTGCGCCGGCGGGTGCGGCGGGTCTCCGCCGGACTGCAGGTGAACGCGGCCCCGACGTAGGCGTCGAGGGCGGTGACGGCGTCGCGCAGGGCCTCGTCCAGCGGCGCCCGCCAGGTCTGCGGCCACAGCGCGTAGCCGACGACGAGCACGATCGCGCAGCCGACGAGGGTGTCGACCATCCGCGCGCCGACCAGGCCCGGACCGCCGGCCAGCGCGAGGTCCAGCAGCAGGATGATCACCGGCGTCTGGAAGACGGAGAAGAGGCCGAAGTTGGCGCCGCGGGCCCAGGGCAGCAGGCCGGCCGCCACGGCCATCGCGACCAGCACCCAGGCGTCCCGGGGCAGCACGGCGAGCAGCAGCGAGCCGATGAGGACGCCGAGCAGGGTGCCCACGCCGCGGTGCACGGCCCGCGTGAACACCGACCCGAAGTCCGGCTTGAGCACGATCGCGACGGTGAGCAGCACCCAGTAGGGCCGCTCGAGCGGCAGCCGCTGGCGGGCGACCTCGGCGACGGTCATGCACAGCGCCAGCCGGACGGCGAAGGAGCGGGTGTCGGGGCTGGCGACGGTGCGGTCGGCGAGGTCGCGCAGCCGGGTGCGCCGGTCGAGCCGGGGCAGCGGGACGGCGGCGCCCGCCCGTTCCTCGGGGTCGCCGACGACGTTCCACGCCAGCCGCAGGCCGTGCCGCACCGCGCGCCGGGTGGGCGGCCCGTCGTCCAGGGGCGGCGGGCGCCCGGCGGGCAGCTCGCGGTCGCCGGTGACGGCGGCGGCCAGCGCGTGGACGGCGGTGACGTCGGCGGGGTCGGCCGGCACCCCGGCGCGCACGGTGGCGACCGTCGCCTCGACCAGCGGCGCCGCGCCGTTGAGGACCCCGGCCAGCTCCGACAGTTCCCGGGACCGGCCGGCCGTGGAGCTGCGGCTGCGGATGACCCGGTCGTAGGCGGCGTTGAGCGCGGTGGTCAGCCGGCGGCGGGACTCGTCGGTGTCGGCGCTGCCCGCCGCGGCCAGCAGCTCCCCGGTGCGGGTGAACACCTCCGCGACGGCGGCGCGGTCGGGGTCGCCGCGCTCGGCCGCGGCCTGCACGAGGGTGGTCAGCGTCGCCCAGGCCGCCCCCGCGAAGAAGAAGCCGACCTCGGCGGCCGCCGGCAGCGGCGTGACCAGCCCGGAGGCCAGCGCGGTGTAGATCAGCAGCTGCAGCGCACCGAGGGACAGGGCCGCGTTGACGGCGCTGATCAGCGCGGCCGCCGCCGAGACGACCGCGATGAGCACGACGGGCAGCCAGCCTCCGCCGCTCGCGTACTGCCCGATCACCAGCCCGGCGGCGCCGAACGCGGTCGCCGCCGCGGTCCGCCGCAGCCGGTCGCGCAGCGGGCCGCCCGTCGGCGCGAGGCTGGCGGCCAGCGCCCCGGTGGTCCCGAACACCCCGGCGCCGAGCACGGCACCGGGCTCGATGCCCCCGGCCACGAGCACGGCGACCGCCAGCGGCATGGGCACGGTCACGGCGAAGCGGACGACGTCCGGCCAGGGCACCGCCGGCGGCGTCGTGCGGGCCAGCTCCTCCAGCCACGCCGGCGCCCGCACCGCCCGCTCCGCCACGCCGGGACCTTCCCCGCACCCGTCGCGGGCCAACCGTGGCCGGGTTCCGGCCGCGCCGGTGACCGGGTTCCGGCCGCGCCGGTGACCGCGGGTGCCGCGCCGTGGTGGCCACCGCCGCGCTGCACCGCGGCACCGGCGGCCGTACCGCAGCAGCCGGTCGGCGCGGCCGCGTCCGCTAGCGTCGCGTTCCGTGACCGTCACCCTGGGGGAGGTCGTCGCCGCGCTCGAGGCCCGCTACGACCCCGCGCTCGCGGAGGACTGGGACGCCGTGGGGCTGGTGTGCGGCGACCGCGACGAGCCGGTCGGGCGGGTGCTGTTCGCCGTCGACCCCGTGGCCGCCGTCGTCGACGAGGCGGTCGCCGCCGGGCCGACGCTCCTGGTCACCCACCACCCGCTGTTCCTCTCCGGGGTCCACGGTGTGCCGGCCGACGACCCGAAGGGGCGGCTGGTGCACCGCCTGGTCCGCGCCGGCGCCGGGCTGTTCGTCGCGCACACCAACGCCGACCGGGCTGCCGGCTGCGGGGTCAACGACGCCCTGGCCGGCGTGCTCGGGCTGGTCGACGCCGTCCCGCTCCAGCCGGCGGGGGAGGACCCGGCCGCCGGGCTGGGCCGGATCGGCCGCCTGCCCTCGCCGGTGACGCTGCGCGAGTTCGCCGCCGCCGCAGCCGCCGCGCTCCCGGCGACCGCCGGCGGCGTGCGCGTGGCCGGCGACCCCGAGCGTCGGATCACCACCGTCGCGGTCTGCGGTGGCAGCGGGGGCTCGCTGCTGCCCGCGGCCGCCGCCGCCGGTGCCGACGTCCTGCTCACCAGCGACCTGCGGCACCACCCCGTGTCCGAGGCGGGCGAGGGGGCCGGCCCGGCGCTGGTCGACGTCGCGCACTGGGCGACCGAGTGGCCGTGGCTGCCGGTCGCCGCGCGGGTGCTGGCCGAGGACCTCGGCGGCCGCGTCGAGGTGGCGGTGGCGGCGCCGCGCACCGATCCGTGGACGGCGCACGTGCCCCAGCACGCGGGCCGGGCCGTCGCCGCCCCGACGGTAGGTTGAGGCGGTGAAGGCCGACCACTTCGACCAGCAGAAGCTGCTGGCGCTCGCCGCCGAGGACGTCGCGCTCACCCAGCTCGCGCACCGGCGCCGCACCCTGCCCGAGGCGGCTGCCGTCGAGGCCGCCGCCGGGACCGAGCGGGACACCGCGGGCGCCGTCGTCCGCGCCGAGACCGAGGTGCGCGACCTGCAGCGCGAGGTCGCCCGGCTCGACGCCGACGTGCAGACCGTGCGGGCGCGCGCGGACAAGGACCAGAAGCTGCTGGACGGCGGCAGCGTCTCGGCGAAGCAGATGACCGACCTTCAGCACGAGATGCAGTCGCTCAAGCGCCGGCAGGGCGACCTGGAGGACCAGGAGCTCGAGCTCATGGAGCAGGTCGAGACGGCGGAGGCGGCGCTGGCGCAGGCGCAGGAGGCGCACGCCGCCGCCCGCGAGGCCCTGGCCCGGGCCGAGCAGGCGCGCGACGACGCCCTGGCCGACGTCACCGACTCCACCGCGAACCACGAGGGCGCCCGCGCGTCGGCGGCCGCTGCGGTGCCCGCCCCGCTGCTGGCGCTGTACGACCGGATCCGCACCCAGACCGGCACGACCGGCGCGGCCCTGCTGCAGGCCCGCGCCTGCCAGGGCTGCCGGATCGAGCTCAACGGCCGCGACCTGGCCGCGGTGCGCAACGCCGACCCGCACGAGGTGGTCCGCTGCGAGAACTGCGGGCGGATCCTGGTGCGCACCGCCGAGTCCGGGTTGTGAGAACGACGGGCGAGGGAGCATCGCGGGGAGCGCCGGCGACCGAGGAGCGGATCGGGTCCGGAGTCGAACCGTGGGCGCTGTGACGGCCCGGTACGTCGTGGAGGCCGACGGTGGGTCACGGGGCAACCCGGGGCCGGCCGGCTACGGCGCGCTGGTCCGCGACGCCGTCACCGGCAAGCTCCTGGCCGAGCGGGCGGCGAGCGTCGGCCGGGCCACCAACAACGTCGCCGAGTACGGCGGTCTCGTGGCCGGTCTGCAGGCGGTGCTGGACCTCACCGGCGGCGCGGCCTCGACCGCCGAGGTCGAGGTCCGCATGGACTCCAAGCTGGTCGTCGAGCAGATGTCGGGGCGCTGGCAGGTCAAGCACCCGGACATGAAGAAGCTCGCGATCCAGGCCCAGCAGATCGCCCGGCAGCTCGGCCGGGTCCGCTACACCTGGATCCCGCGGGCGCAGAACTCCGCCGCCGACGCGCTGGCCAACAGCGCCATGGACGGCAGGCCGGTCCACCGGGACGCCGGCGCCGAGCCCAGCACCACCGAGGACGACGTCCAGCCCGCCCCGGCGGAGCGCGCGCCGGTGGTCACCACCGTGACCCACCTGCTGCGGCACGGGCAGACCGAGCACACCCCGGAACGCCGGTTCAGCGGCCGCAACGACCTGCCGCTGTCGGCGGTCGGCCGGGCGGAGGCGGAGGCCGCCGCGGAGCGCGCCGCCCGGCTGGGGGTCGACGTCGTCGTCGCCTCGCCGCTGCGGCGCACCCGGGAGACCGCCGAGATCGTCGCGGCTCGGCTGGGGCTCCCGGTCCTGTACGACGACGACCTGGTGGAGATGGACTTCGGCGACCTCGAGGGGCTGACCGCCGACGAGGCCCGCGCGAAGCACCCGCTGGCCACCCGGCGGGTGTTCACCGAGGTGGACGTGGCCGCGCCGGGCGGGGAGTCGATCGCCGACGTCGCCCGGCGCGTCGCCCGCGCCCGGGCCCGGGTGCTGCGCGAGCACCGCGGCCAGGTGGTCCTGCTGGTCAGCCACGTCACGCCGATCAAGCTGCTGCTGGCCGCCGCGCTCGACGTCGACGACGCCGTCGTGCACCGGCTGTTCCTGTCCGCGGCGTCGCTGTCGACCGTCGCCTGGTCCACCGACGGGCGGCACTCGGTCCGGCTGGTCAACGACGTCTCGCACCTGCCGTAGTCCTCGACCGATGAGTCGAGGATGCGCCCGCCGTCCTCCTCCCGACCGCTCCACCGAGGAGCGGCCGACGGCGGAGGTGGGCGATGGGCGAGGTGGTCCTGTTCGCGGCGGTGTCCCTGGACGGGTACGTGGCCCGGGACGACGACATGCCCGGTCCGCTGTTCGACTGGTACGGCAACGGCGACGTCGAGCTGACCTTCAGCGACCCCGACCGGCCGTTCCGGGTGACCGCGGAGTCGGCCGACCACATGCGGGAGTTCGCCGGGCGGGTGGGCGCCATGGTCTGCGGCCGGCGCCTGTTCGACGTCACCGACGGCTGGAACGGCGTGCCGCCCAACGGCGAGCACGTCGTCGTCGTGACCCACCGGCCCGTCGGCGACTGGCCGCACGCCGGCACCGCGCCGTTCAGCTTCGTGCCCGACGTCCGCAGCGGCATCGAGCGGGCCCGGGAGCTGGCCGGCGACCGCGACGTCACGGTGTCGGCCGGCGACGTCGGCGGGCAGGCGCTGCGCGCGGGGCTGGTCGACCGGGTGGCGCTCGCGCTGGTGCCGGTCGTGCTGGGCTCGGGCAAGCCGTTCTTCGGCACCGGCGGCGCGCCGGAGGTGCTGCTGGAGGACCCGGTGACCGTCGTGCGGGGAAGCGGGTGCTGCACCTGGTCTACGACGTCCGGCGCTGACGCCGGGAAGGACGGCGCCGCGGGGGGTGTTGCACGGGAGGACCCCGCCGGGGAGGCCGACCCGCCGCGCGGGGATCATGTGGCCGACCGCCCGACCCCAGGAGCCCGAGTGACCTCGACGATCGCGCCCGCCACCCCCGCCGTGCCGGGGGACGAGCGGACCCTGTCGCCCGCCGAGTACGAGAGCTGGGCCGCCGAGGTCCGCCGCCTCGCCGACGAGCGCGACGCGGTGATCCTGGCGCACAACTACCAGGTGCCCGAGATCCAGGACGTCGCCCACCACACCGGTGACTCGCTGTACCTCTCCCGGGTCGCCGCGCAGACCGACGCCCGCGAGATCGTCTTCTGCGGCGTCCACTTCATGGCCGAGACGGCGAAGATCCTCTCGCCGGAGAAGACCGTGCTGCTGCCCGACCTCGAGGCCGGCTGCTCGCTGGCCGACAGCATCACCGCCGAGCAGCTGCGCGAGTGGAAGGCCGAGCACCCCGGCGCCGTCGTGGTCAGCTACGTCAACACCACCGCCGCGGTGAAGGCCGAGACCGACATCTGCTGCACGTCGTCGAACGCCGCCGACGTCGTCCGCTCGATCCCGGCCGACCGGGAGATCCTGTTCTGCCCCGACCAGTTCCTCGGCGCGCACGTCCGGCGCGTGACCGGGCGGGAGAACATCCGGGTGTGGGCGGGGGAGTGCCACGTGCACGCCGGCATCAGCCCCTCCGACGTCCGGGCGCAGGTGGCCGCCCACCCGGACGCCGAGATCCTCGTGCACCCCGAGTGCGGCTGCACCACCTCGGTGCTGGACCTGGTCAGCCACGGCGACCTGCCGGCCGAGCGCACCCGGGTGCTGTCCACCGGTGGCATGGCCGACGCCGCCAAGAACACCACCGCGGGCCAGGTGCTGGTGGCCACCGAGGTCGGGATCCTGCACCAGCTGCGCGCGCTCAACAGCGGGACCGAGTTCATCCCGATGAACGACCGCGCCGCCTGCCGCTACATGAAGATGATCACCCCGGCCAAGCTGCTGCACACGCTGCGCACCGGCACGGGCGTCGTCGACGTCGACCCCGGCACCGCCGCCCGGGCCCGCCGCGCCGTCGAGGCCATGATCGCGATCGGGGAGCCCGGCCGCGGCGGCGAGTGACCCCTAGAACTGCAGCGCGGCCCACAGCGCCGTCGTCGCCGCGATCAGGGTGAGCGGCACGGTGGCCAGGCCGGCGGCGGTGAAGCCCAGCGCGCCGGGCGCCGCCGGGCCGAGGGCCCGCCGCCACAGCAGGTTGGCCAGCGACCCGGCGTAGCTCAGGTTCGGCCCGATGTTGACGCCGATGAGCACGGCCAGCGCCGTGGCCGGGCCGCCGGCCGCGGCCACCGGGAGCAGCGCGAGGGTCGCCGGCAGGTTGTTGACGGCGTTGGCCAGCAGCGCGGCGACACCGGCGACGGCGAGCAGCGCGAGCAGCCCGTCCCCGTCCGGCAGGACGGCGGCGAGCAGCGACTCGAGACCCGCCCGGCGGACGGCGAGCACGACGACGGCCAACCCGGCCACGAAGACCGCGAACGGCAGGTCCGCCGCGCGCACGAGGTCCGCCGGCCTGCTGCCGCCGTTCGCCAGCCGCCGGAGCGCCAGGACGCCGGCCCCGACGGCGGCGGGCACCGCGGGTGACACCCCCGCCGGGGAGGCGATCCCGAAGCCGACGACGGTGAGCGCGACCACGGCGAGCGCGAAGCGCGGCACCGGGGGCGCCACGGCGCCGGCGGTGCCGGGGACGACGCCCAGGTCGGCGCGGAACAGCCACCGCAGCACCGCGTACTCGACGGCGACCGCGGCCAGCCACGGACCCACCATCAGCCCCGCGAAGTGCAGGAACGACAGGCCGGTGGCCGCGAAGGCGAGCAGGTTGGTGAGGTTGGAGACCGGCAGCAGCAGCGACGCGCTGTTGGCCAGGTGCCCGGTCAGCAGGGCGTGCGGCCGGGCGGGCACCCGCATCCGCGCTGCGGTCGCGACCACCACGGGCACGAGCAGCACCACCGTGGCGTCCAGGCTGAGCACCGCGGTCACGGCCGCGGCGAGCAGCCCGACCCGGCCGAGCAGCCGGGCCGGCGAGCTCCCGGCGCGGGCCGCGGTGCGGGCGGCGGCCCAGGTGAACAGCCCCTCGGCGTCGGCCAGTGCAGCGAGCAGCAGGACCAGCACGAGGAAGCCGATCGTCGGGGCGACGTCCCCGACCGCGTCCGCGGCGCCGGACCAGCCGACCAGCCCGCTCGCGCACAGCAGGACGGCCCCGCCGGCGGCGACGGCGGCGGCCGGCACCCGGGGACGGGCGGCCACGGCGGCCGCGATGGTCGCCGCCAGCACGGCGGTCGAGGCGGCGAGGGCGGTCGGGTCCACGCCGGGCACGGGGCGTCCGGCTCAGATGCGCGCGAACAGGTACACCGACACCGCGACGCCGAAGGCCACGATGAAGACCCGCAGCGGGGTGACGGGGATCCGGCGGGCCACGCGGGCGCCGAGGAACCCGCCGAGCAGCGCGGAGGGGGCGGCCACGGCGACGGCGGGCCAGTCGACCGGCCCCCAGATCCCGAAGATCACGACGGTGACGGTGGCGGTGACCGTGGACAGCGCCGACTTCAGGGCGTTGGACAGCTTGAGGTCGTGCAGGCCGACCCCGAGCACGCCGACGAGGATCACGCCCAGCGCGCCGCCGAAGTAGCCGCCGTAGACGGTGGCGAGGAACAGCGCGAGGTACAGCCACCGCGGGTCGCGCCGCGGTCCGCCCTCCGCGGCGCGCTTGAGCCGCCGGGTGATGAGGGGCTGCAGTGCGAGCAGCAGGCTGGCCAGGAGCACCAGCACCGGGACGACGACGTCGAAGGCCTCGCTGGGGGTGGTCAGCAGCAGCACGCAGCCGGCGGTCCCGCCCAGCAGCGCGACCAGGCCGAAGCGGACGAGCCGGTTGCGCTGGCCCACGTAGTCCCTGCGGAAGCCGAGCACCCCGCCGATGTAGCCCGGCCACTGCGCCACGGAGTTCGTGACGTTGGCCGCGACCGTGCCCAGTCCCAGGGCGACGAGCACCGGGAAGAGGATCAGCGAGCCCCCGCCGGCGATGGAGTTGATGCCGCCGGCTGCGAGGGCGACGGCGGCGATGACCAGCAGGTCGGCGGCGGACACGAGGGGTCAGCCTACGGTCGTGGCATGCGACTCCCCGGTAGGGCAAAGGTGCTGTTGGCCGCACTCGGCGGATCCGGTGTGCTGCATCTGGTGCGGCCCCGCACCTACGAGTGGCTGGTCCCGCCCGAGCTCGGCGACGCCCGCCGGTGGGTGCTGCTCAGCGGTGTGGCCGAGATCGGGACGGCGGTGCTGATGGCCGTGCCGGCGACCCGCCGGGCCGGTGGCTGGGCGGCGGCCGGGCTGCTGGCCGCGTTCGTGCCGGCGCACCTGCACACCTTCCGGGTCGTCCCGCGGAAGGCGCTGCCGATGACCGTGGCCGCGCTGCGGCTGCCGCTGCAGGCGCCGATGATCGGCGTCGCGCTGCGGGTGGCGCGCGGCCGCTGACCCGGCAGGATGGCGTGCCATGACCGCACCCGCCGCCGAGCCGCTGCCCGACGACTGGCAGCGCGCCCTGGTGATCGTCGCCCATCCCGACGACATCGAGTACGGCTGCGCCGCCGCCGTCGCCGTCTGGACCGCCGCCGGCAAGGACGTCCGCTACGTGCTGGCGACCAGCGGCGAGGCCGGCATCGCCGGCTGCCCGCCGGAGGCGGCCGGGCCGGTGCGCGAGGAGGAGCAGCGCCGGGCGGCCGCGGCGGTCGGTGTCTCCGTGGTCGAGTTCCTCGGCCACCCCGACGGCCGGCTGGTCGAGGGTCCGGAGCTGCGCCGCTCGCTGGCCGCCGCCGTCCGCCGGCACCGCCCCGAGCTGGTCGTGACGATGCACTGGGGCGAGACGTGGACGCCACCGGGAGTGGCGCCGGCCTTCTGGAACAGCGCCGACCACCGGGCCCTGGGCCGCTGCGCGGTCGACGCCGTCGGTGACGCGGCCAACGAGTGGATCTTCCCCGAGCTGGCCGATCCCGAGCCGTGGCGCGGCGTCCGCTGGATCGCGGTCAGCACACCGGTCGGGGTGACCCACACCGTCGACGTCACCGACGGGGTCGAGCCGGCCGTCGCCTCCCTCACCGAGCACCGCCGCTACCTGGCCGCGCTCGCCGACGACCCGGTCGAGGAGCAGGCACGTCGGCAGGTCGACATAGCGACCCCGGCCGGCGCGGACGGGCGGCGGTCCGCGGGGTTCGCCCTCTACGCCGGCTGAGGGGCACTAGACTCACCGGCACGACGGACGAGTCGGCCGGGCGGTCGCGTCGGCGGGGGAGACCCCGTCGCCGAGGAACGTCCGGGCTCCACAGGGCAGGGTGGTCGTTAACGGCGACCCGGGGTGACCCGCGGGACAGTGCCACAGAGAACAGACCGCCGGCGGCTCGCCGCCGGTAAGGGTGAAACGGTGGTGTAAGAGACCACCGCACACCGGGTGACCGGTGTGGCTCGGTAAACCCCACCCGGAGCAAGGTCGAGAGGGACGGCGTCCGGGCGACCGGACGTGGTCCTGCGCAGGCGTTCGAGGGCTGCCCGCCCGAGCCTGCGGGTGGACCGCTCGAGCCTGCCGGCAACGGCAGGCCTAGATGGATGACCGCCCATCGGGAGGCCGCGAGGCACCCGAGGACAGAACCCGGCGTACAGGCCGACTCGTCCGTCGCCCGCCGCCGACCGAGCTCCTCCGGTCAGCGGCGGGCATCGGTCCGCGGCGGGTCCGCCACGGCAGCGGCGCCTCCGCTACACGACCGCTCCGTCCCCGGTCCTCGTCGCCGAGGTCCGGCGCGCCCGCGGGGTGACCGGCTCGGACGGGGGCCAGCGGCGGTCGAGCACCGCGGTGAGCGGGACGGCGACGGTGACGGTGGACACCGTGCCGGCGATGATGCCCAGGATGAGCGCGAGCGCGAAGTCGGCCAGCGAGTCGCCGCCGAGGACGAGGAGCGCGGTGAGCACGAGCAGCGTGGAGGCGCCGGTGTTCACCGTCCGGGGCAGCGTCTGCAGCACGGCGTCCCCGGCGACGTCGACGAACGGCCGCCCGCGCCGGGCGGCCCGGGTCTCCCTGATCCGGTCGAAGACGACGACGGAGTCGTTGACCGAGTAGCCGATGACGGTGAGGACGGCGGCGAGGAAGACCCCGTCGGCGGTCCGGCCGGTCCAGGCGAAGGTCCCGACGACGACGGCGACGTTGCCGGCGAGCGCGGCCACCGCCCCGGCGCTGTAGGTCCACCGGAACCGGATCGCCAGGTAGGTCAGCTGCGCCAGCAGCGCCACCCCGAGCGCGATGAGGGCGTTGCGGCGCAACTCGTCCCCCAGGGTGGGGCCGATGAGCTCGTCGCTGACCACCTCCGCACCTCCGGCCGCGGCGGACAGCGCGTCCCGGATGGCCGCCTGCTCGGAGTCCGCGATGGGGCCGGTGCGGACCCGGATGTCCCCGCTGTCCGCCTCCTGCACGACGGCGGTGGGGAATCCGGCCGAGCCGACCGCGTCCCGCGCGGCCTCCACGTCCAGCGTGGTGGCGGTGGCGTACTGCACGCTGCGCCCACCGGTGAACTCCACGCCCAGCTGGAGGCCGCGCGCCGCGATCCCGGCGCCGGCCAGCACGACGACGAGGAGGGAGACGGCGAGCCAGCGGTGCGGCCGGCCGTAGGGACGCCACCCGCGACCGGTGAGCCAGCCGCGGACCCGTCCCAGGGTGTGCAGCCCGGTCAGCTGCGGCCGCCGGTTGACCGCGCGCCGTCCGGCGGCCAGCTCGGCCAGCGACCGGGTGATCACGAGGGCGGAGAACATCGAGGCGAGCACCCCGATGCTGAGCGTGACCCCGAAGCCGCGCACCGGGCCGGACGCGAGGAAGAACAGCAGGCCGGCCGAGAGCAGGGTGGTGACGTTCGAGTCGGCGATCGCCGACAGCGCCCGGCGGAAGCCCGCGGTCACCGCGCTGCGCAGCGATCTGCCGCGCTCGGTGAACTCCTCCCGGGAGCGCTCGTAGACGAGCACGTTGGCGTCCACGGCCATGCCGACGGCGAGGACGAAGCCGGCCAGGCCGGGGAGGGTGATGGTGGCACCCAGGGTCAGCAGCGCCGCGTAGGAGATGAGCGCGTAGCAGGCCAGCGCGATCACCGCGAGCAGCCCCATCAGGCGGTACACGGCCACGATGAAGACCGCGGTGGCGGCGAGGCCGATCAGCACCGCCTGGACGCTGGCGTCGATCGCCGCGGCGCCGAGGGTGGGCCCGACGGTCCGCTGCTCGATCACCTCGACGGGCACGGGCAGGGCGCCGCCCTCGATGAGCGCCGCGAGGTTCTGCGCCTCCTCCTGGGTGAAGGTGCCGGTGATCTGGGTCGTGCCGCCGGTGATCCCGACGCCGCAGGCGATCTGGGCGCCGACCGACGGCGAGGAGACGATCTGGCCGTCGAGGACGATCGCGACCCGGCGCGTCGGGTCGCCCGGTGCCGCGCAGGCGGCCCGGCCGGTGAGCTCCTCCCACGCCCGCTGGCCGGGACCGGTGAAGTCGACGCCGACGAACCAGCCGCCGACCCCTTGCAGGTCGATGCCCGCGTCGGCCTGGTCGACGGCCTCGCCGGTCAGCTCCGGCGGCCCGAGCCGGGTCGGGGTGCCCGACTCGTCGGGCAGCACCGTCTCGCCCTCGGCCGCCTCCGCGTCGGGAGGGGCGATCCCGAGCACCGGGTGGAAGGTGAGCTGGGCGGTGCGCCCGATGACCTCCACCGCATCGGCCGGGTCGGTCAGCCCGGGGAGCTCCACGACGATGCGCCGTTCGCCGGCCCGGGCCAGCGTCGGCTCGGCGACCCCCAGGGCGTCGACGCGGCGGCGGAGGACCTCCAGCGCCCGGTCGGTGGCCTCGGCATCGGCGGTCACGGTCGGGGAGTCCTGCGCCTCGAGCACGATCTGCGTGCCACCGCGCAGGTCCAGGCCGAGGGTGGGCGCGGTGGTGAGCACGGCCGCGGTCGCTGCGACCAGCACGGCGAGCGACAGCAGCGCCCGCAGCAGCAGCGGACGGCTGCGTGCGGACGGCGCGCTCTCGGCGCGCCGGGGTGGCGGGGGCATGGAACGTCTCCACGGGTAGGGCGGGCGCGCAGGAGCCGGCGGGCCGGCTGCGCGGGCGGGGTGCGGCGGCGACGTCGGTACCGCAGGAGCACGGGCGTCGCGGCGGGGTCGGGACGGACCGGATCGGGAGGTCCGGTGGCGGGAGCCGGGGTCCGCCCGTGGCCGGGCGGGCTCAGCTCCCGGGCGGGCTCGGCTCCCCAGGCGGGCTCGGCTCCCCGGGCGGAGCCCGGGCGTCGACCCCGGCGCGAGGAGCACCCGGCGCCGCCGCGGACACGCGCTGCACGGGCCCCGACCGCGCGGCGCCGGGAGACGGCAGGTCCGCGGCCGGTGCGGCGACAGCGTGCTCGCCGGACGCTCCGGAGAGGCGGTGGTCGAGGATGCCGGCGCCCTCGGCCGGCCGGACGGCCCCACCCGCCACGCCCGCCGGACGGTGGCCGGGGAGGCTTCCCGCCCGCACGGTGGCCGGCCGTCCGGCCAGCGGTGTCCCGGGCTGGTTGGGGCGCGCCGGGGCCGCCCTCGACGCTGCGGCGCGATCGCCGTGGACTCCGGCAGCGGTGACGGTTGCGCCGGACGAGCCGCCGTCCCAGGTGGCGGCGACGCCGCCGAGGAGCAGCAGGCCGCCGATCACCAGGGTCAGCAGGAGGCGGCGCCGAGAGGTACGCGCGGGCATCCGCTCCACCTCCTCGGGCGCACGCCGTCGTGGCCGTCGCTGACCGCACGCTACGGGACGGGTGCGCGGCCGGCGGGGAGCCGGCGGGGACGGCGCCCGCGCGCCCGGATCCGCGGTGCCCGGCCACTCCCCGGGCACCGCGGTGCGGCTGGCAGCATCGCCGGCGTGACGGTCGCCCGCTCGATGCTGCTGTTCGTCCTCGCGGCGCTGGCCGAGATCGGCGGGGCCTGGCTCGTCTGGCAGGGCGTGCGCGAGCACCGCGGGTGGATCTGGATCGGTGCCGGCGTCCTCGCCCTGGGGGTCTACGGGTTCGTGGCCACCCTGCAGCCCGACGCGAACTTCGGCCGCATCCTGGCCGCCTACGGCGGGGTCTTCGTCGCCGGGAGCCTCGCCTGGGGCATGGTCGTCGACGGCTTCCGCCCCGACCGGTTCGACGTGCTCGGCGCGCTGGTCTGCCTGCTGGGGGTCGCCGTGATCATGTACGCGCCGCGCTCGGCATAGGCGCTTCACCCGCCGGGCGCCCGCTGCCCGGGTCGCGCTCCCCGCGGCGGAGGAGCACGATGGCCCCGACGTCGTCGACCAGCGTGCGACGCCGCGCCACGCCGGCCCGGGTGGAGGGGGAACTCCTCGGGCAGGCACCGGGCCAGGTTCCGAGCTCCGCTCCCTGGTCCGGCCCTGCCCGCCGGCCCCTCGGGAACCGGACCGCCGTTCCCGCCCGGCCCGTCAGGGGCCGGCCGGGGACACCTCGCGGACCAGGCTGCGCAGCTGGCCGGCCAGCTCCGGGGTCACCCGGACGCCGTGCACCTGCTCGGCGTGCGGGCCCACCTGGGCGAGGACGTCGTCGACGGTGTCGGCGCGCACCACGGCCTCGCAGTCGAAGCCGGCGTCGCGGCAGCGCAGTTCCTGCACGGTGACCTCCCGGGGCTCGGCGTCCGCCGGGAGCAGCCTGGGCGCCGGACGCCCGGCCGGCCAGGGTCCGACGACCCTCAGAGGCGGGCGGCGTCGACCCGGACCTCGACGGTGACCGCGTCGCCGTCGTCCTTCCCGCGGCGGACCCGGGCCGGGACCGGCAGCAGCCAGCCGGCCCGGCGGTCGCGCCACACGCTGGTCGCCCAGGTGCGGCCGTCGACGGTCGCGGTGACCGGCACCCGGCCGAACGCGCCCGCACGGTCGGGCGCGTGCTCGTCGGGGACCGGCGCGAAGACCCAGCTGCCGGCGCCGGGCCAGCGGACGGGGGTGGCGGTGAACGGCACGTCGCGCAGCCTGCCCTCCCGGTACGACATCGGAGGGGGGAAGGTCGTCCGGGGCCGGCTCCGCGTGCCCTGCACGTGGTGCACGGCCCGGGCACGAACGCGCGCCACGCCGGCTGCGGCCGGGGAGAGGAGCACCGCGTGGGAGGCACGGACCGGGTCCCGGCGGGCACAGGACCGTGCCCGAGCTCCCGGGCTCCCTCGTGAGAGCGGCCGTCCACGACCGGTACGGGTCGCCGGACGTCCTGCGCATCGACGACGTGCCCGTGCCGGCCCCGGCTCCGGGACAGGTGCTGGTCGAGGTGGCCGCGACATCGGTCAACCTCTCCGACTGGGAGTGCCTGCGCGGTTCGCCGCTCTACGCGCGCATCGGGGGCCTGCGCTCCCCGGCCCGTCCGACGCTCGGCTCGGACATCGCGGGCCGGGTGGCGGACGTGGGCGAGGGCGTGGCCCGCTTCCGGCCCGGCGACGAGGTGTACGGCGACAACCTGGTGCTGAAGGGCGGCTTCGCCGAGTACGCGGTGGCGGACGAGTCCGCGCTCGCCCGCAAGCCGGCCGGGCTGAGCTTCGTGGAGGCGCCCTGGACGACCTCGCCGAGGCCCTGCGCCACGTCGGCGAGGGGCGGGAACTGGGCAAGGTCGTCGTCGAGGTGCGGTGAGCGGAGAGCTGCCGGCCCTCCCGATGCCGGCCGTTCACCTGCGCTGCCTACGCTCCGGCCGGTGCCGGGACCCCGGACACCGCCCGCCCGTCCGTCCGTCCGGGGAGCCGATGACCGAGCACGCCGCGCCCGCGCCGGCCATCCCCTTCCGCACCGCGGCGCGCGCGTGGTTCCTCATCTCGCTGCAGACCTTCGGCGGCCCGGCCGGGCAGATCGCGGTCATGCAGCGCACGCTGGTCGACGAGAAGCGGTGGATCGGCCAGCGCCGGTTCCTGCACGCGATGAACTACTGCATGCTGCTGCCCGGCCCGGAGGCCCAGCAACTGGCCACCTACGTCGGCTGGCTGCTGCACGGCACCCGGGGCGGCCTGGTCGCCGGCGGGCTGTTCGTGCTCCCGGGGGTCGTCGCGCTCCTGGTCCTGTCGGCGGTCTACGTGGCCTTCGGCGACACGACCGCGGTGCTCGCCGTGTTCGCCGGGCTGGCCCCGGCCGTGCTCGCGATCGTCGTCCAGGCGGTGATCCGGGTGGCGCTCAAGGTGCTGGACAGCCCGGCGCTCGTGGCGATCGCGGTGGCGGCCTTCCTGGCGCTCGCGCTGTTCGGGGTGCCGTTCCCGGTGGTCGTCGCGCTCGCCGGCGTCACCGGGTGGCTGCGGGGCCGGCTGCGGCCGGGTGGGCCGCCGGGGCCGGCCGCCGAGGATCCCGCGGCCGGGCCGGCGCCGGTGGTCCCCGACGACGTGCTGCACACCGAGGCGCCGTCGGGCCGGCGCACGCTGCGCGTCCTGGCCGTCGGGCTGCTGGTCTGGGGTGCGCCCGTCGCGGCGGTCGCGTTGCTGTTCGGCCGGGAGGGCGTCTTCACCGAGCAGGGGCTGTTCTTCTCCGGTGCCGCGGTGGTGACCTTCGGCGGCGCCTACGCGGTGCTCGCCTTCGTGGCCCAGCAGGCGGTGTCGACCTACGGCTGGCTGGCGCCCGGCGAGATGGTCCGCGGGCTGGCGCTGGCCGAGACCACGCCCGGACCGCTTATCATGGTGGTGCAGTTCGTGGCGTTCCTCGGTGCCTACCGCGACCCGGGGTCGCTCGACCCGTGGGTCGCCGCCGTGCTGGCGTCGTTCCTGGTCACCTGGGTGACGTTCGCACCGAGCTTCCTGTTCGTGCTGCTGGGCGCGCCCTACATGGAGCGGCTGCGCGGCAACCGGTCGCTGTCGGCGGCGCTCACGGGCATCACCGCCGCGGTCGTGGGGGTCATCGCGAACCTCGGCGTCTACTTCGCCGTGCACACGCTGTTCGCCGACAGCTCGCGCGTCACGTGGGGGCCGCTGGGGCTCGAGGTGCCCGACCTGGGCTCGGTGCGGTGGCTCGCGGTGGGCATCGCCGCGCTCGCCGCGGTGCTGCTGTTCCGGCTGCGCTGGTCGGTGCTGCGCACCCTCGGCGTCTGCGCGCTCGTCGGCCTGGCGGCCGGCCTCGCCGGCGCGCCGGTGACCTGAGCGCTCCTCACCCCACGACCAGCACCCCGGTGAACCCGGCCGCGTGCCGGCTGGCGAACGGGTAGCTGCCCGGCTCATCCGGCGCGCGGAACGAGGTGAGGCTGCCCGCGGGGATGCGGGCGTCGAAGGACCCGTCCTCGGCGGTGAGCGTGACGTCGGCGTCGGCGGGGTTGTGCACCGTCACGGCGGCGCCGGGCGCGACCGGCCCGGTCACGGTGACGCCGGTCGGGTCGACCAGCACGGGCACCGTGAGGTCGCCGTGGTCGTGCCCGGGCGGCGGGGTGGACGCGCCGTCGTCGGCCGGTGCCGGGGCGGCAGCGGTGCCTTCCGCCGGCACGCCCGCGACGCCGGGCGAGGCCGCCGAGGCCGCCGAGGGCGGGGGGGACGCGGCCAGCGCCACCGCGAGGGCGAGGGTCGCGAGCATGACGCCCACCTCGGCGGCGGCGAACCGGCGGAAGGCCCCGGGCCGTCCCGCGGCCAGCCGCGGCAGCGTGCGGCGCCGGTGCCACCGGCCCAGGGCGAGCAGTGCACCGAGCGCGAGCGTCTTGCCGACCAGCAGCAGGCCGTAGCCGGTCCCGAGGCCGGGGAGCAGGCCGGGGCCCTCGGCGAGGACCAGCCAGGCCGCCAGCAGCCCCGAGCCGCCGACCGCGGCCGCGGCGACGAGGGCCACGGCGCTGAACCGCGCCGCCACCCGAGGGAGCACGCCGGCGCTGCGGCCGTGCAGCAGCAGCGCCAGCAGGCCACCCACCCACACCGAGGCGGCCACGACGTGCACGGCCAGGTTCGCCACCGCCAGGACGTGGTGGTCCTCGGTCGCCGCGTGCCCGGTGAGCACCGCGGGGAGGACGACGCCGGCGGTGGCGACGCCGAGCAGCAGCACCGCCGACCCGGAACCGGCGGACCGCCGCGCGCCGACTGCGACCGCCACCGCCGCGGCGAGCGCGCCGACGGCGGCGTCGCCGGCCGGGAGGTGCAGCAGGAACGTCCGGAGCGACCCCGCGGTGAGCTCGGTCGGCGGGACGCCGAGCAGCCGGCTGACCGTCAGCAGGGCCTGGACCACCACGGCGGACGCCCAGGCCGCCGCCCATCCCGACGCCGCGCGCAGCGCCCGGCGCGACGCCCCGGGCAGCACGGGCCCGGGCAGCAGCACGGCGGCGAACAGCAGGCTGCCCACGGTGCCCACCGCGGCGATCCGCGCCGCGAGGGTGGCCACCGGCAGGCCCCAGCCGACCAGCGGGCCACCGTCGGGCGGGCCACCGGCCGAGCTCTCCGGGGCGCCGCCGCCGGCGAGCAGCGCCAGCACGAGGACGGCGCCCAGGCCCAGCGCCGCGGTCACGCCCAGGACCGCGCCGGGCCGGCGGGCGGGTGCGTTCCCGGGTGCCGCCGCGGGCCGGGGGAGGAGGGTGGTCACGAGCGCCCGCGCAGCTGCCGGACCGCGACTCCCAGGGCGACGAGGAGGACGGCGCCGGCGCCGATGCCCAGCCACGGGCCGGAGGTGGACGACGACCCGGCCGGCGCGGCCGCCGACGCCTCCTGCACCGGTGCGGGGGCCTCGCCGGTCGTGACCGTGAACGTCGTCGTCCCCGAGACCGGGTGCCCGTCGGCGGAGGTCACCCGCCACCGGACCGCGTAGGTGCCGCCGGGCAGCCGGTCGGCCAGGGGCTGGGTGAGCGTCCGGTCGACGACCCGCGGCTCGCCGCGACCCACCGGGGTGCCGTCCGGGCCGGTCACCACCACCTGGGCGCCGAGCTCCTGCACCACGCCGCTGAACTCGAGCGCGACCTCGGCCGGGGCCGTCGTCACCGACGCGCCGTCGGCCGGTGCCGCGGCCGTCAGCTCGTCGTGCGCGGCGGCGGCCGGCGCGCCGGCGAGCGCCAGGGCGAGCAGGGTCGCGACGGCGCCCAGGAGGAGGCCCGCCCGCCGGCGCAGCCGGCGTGCGAGGTCGTTGCGCTGGTGGTCCATGCCCGGCATTCGTGCGCTCCCGTCCCAGGGGTTCGTCCCGGTCGTCCGCCGCCGAGGACCCACCATGCTCGCGGCCGGCCGCACCGCCCGCTCGTCGCTTAATGAGTCGTACACGATTGGGTTGCGCGGGTGTGGCGATGAACCGATCCGGGGACCACCGCCGAACGACGGTCGTGGACGGCATCCGACCCCGTCCGTGACGGGCCCCTTCCCCGGGCCCCACCTCGGGTCCGCACTCCCGTGCGGGCCCCTCCCGCCGGTGCTCCGACCAGGACCACCGGGACGCCTCGCCACCTCGGCGCCGGTGTCGCACCCGAGTTCGAAGGAGAACCCCTGTGCGCAAGTCCCTCGCACTGCCCACCGTCGTCCTGGCCGCGGCGGCCTTCCCGCTGCTGACCATGACCGGCGCCGCCGCCCACGACGGCCCGCACAGCTACCAGGCCGACCTCGGTTCGGTGAACGACTCCGGCGTGACCGGCACCGGCATGGTGACCATCGACGGCACCACCGCCACGGTGATGATCGAGGCATCCGGCCTGCTGGCCGGCGCGCCGCACGCACAGCACTTCCACATCGGGGCGCAGGGCGCCTGCCCGGACGGCTCGGAGGACGCCGACGGTGACGGCTTCGTCAGCGTGACCGAGGCGGCCTCGCTCTACGGCGCGATCGGTACGTCGCTGACCACCTCGGGCGACACCAGCCCCGACAGCGGCCTGGCGATCGACCGGTTCCCGGCCGACGCCGACCTCGCCTACGAGCGCACCTTCGAGGTCACCCCCGACGTCGCGGCGGCCTTCCACGACGGGACCGCGGTGCTGGTGCTGCACGGTGTCGACAAGGACGGCAGCGGCACCTACGACGGCGACGTCGTGAGCGACCTCGACCCGTCGCTGCCCATGGAGGCCACCGCCCCGGCCGCCTGCGGCGCCTTCACCGAGGCGCAGATGGGCACCGCCCCCAGCGGTGGTGCCGAGACCGGCGGCGGCAGCACCGCCGGCATCGAGCAGCAGGCCGCGTTCGGCGTGGGCGCCGTCGCCCTCGTGGGTGCGGCCGCCGCCGGCGCCGTGGCCTACCGCCGCCGCCAGGCCGACCAGGCCTGACCCCGGACGCCGTGCCGCGCGGAGCCTCCTCCCGCGCGGCACGGCTCCGGCCGGCCCGCCCGAACTCCCGGAGGACCCCGTGACCCAGCCCCGCAGCCGCGCTCCCCGCCGCTGGCTCCTCGCTGCCCTGGCCCTGGCGGTCGTGGCGGCCGTCGCGCTCGGGCTGGCGCTGACCGGGCAGCAGTCCCCGCCGCAGCCGGCCGGCGCCGCGGGCACCCCCACCTCCGCGCCGGCCCCTCCGGCCCCTCCGGCACCCGGGGTGCCGTCGTCCCCCGCCGGCGTCCCCGCGGCCGCGACCCCCGCGCCGGTCTCGGTGGCGGTCCCCACGATCGACGTGACCAGCGAGCTGCTGCGCCTGGGCCTGAACGGCGACGGCACCGTCGAGGTGTCGCCGCTGGGCCCGGACGACCAGGCGGGGTGGTACGAGCCCGGTCCGGCGCCCGGTGCGGTCGGTCCCGCGGTGATCCTCGGCCACGTCGACTCCGCCGAGCACGGGCCCGGCGTCTTCTACGACCTGGGGGCGCTGAGCCCCGGCGACCCGATCGAGGTCACCCGCGCCGACGGCACCGTCGCCGTCTTCGTCGTCGACCGGGTGGAGCGCCACCCGAAGGACGACTTCCCGACCATCGCGGTCTACGGCAACACCCCCGACCCGCAACTGCGGCTGATCACCTGCGGCGGCGCCTTCGACAGCGCGGCCGGCAGCTACGAGGACAACGTCATCGCCTTCGCGACCCTGCAGGAGACCCGCCCGGTGTGAGCGCGTGCCCGTGGCCCGCGACCGGGGTCCGGTCGCGGGGTGGGATGGGGCTGGGAGGGTTCAGACGCGCAGGGGTGGGTGGATGAGGATCGGGGTGCCGTCGGGGCGGTAGGTGCGCCAGCGCCGGCCGGGTGGTGCGGTGTCGTCGCGTTCGACGCGGTAGCCGTGGTGGACCTTGGTGTGGTGCCGTTCGCACAGCAGCGCCGAGTTCTCCAGGGAGGTCTCCCCGCCGTGGGCCCACTCCAGGAGGTGGTGCACGTCGCAGAACCAGGCGGGGGCCTCGCAGCCGGCGAACACGCAGTGCCGGTCTCGGAGCTCGACGGCCTTGCGGATGTGTGCCGGGACGATGCGCTGGGTGCGGCCGACGTCCAGGGGTAGCCCGTCGGGGTCCAGCACGATCCGGGTGACGGTGGCGTCGCAGGCGATCCAGCGGGCGGCCGCGGCGGAGATCGTGGCGCCGGTTCCGGTGCGTGCCGCGCCTGGTGTGGTCGCCGGGTCGACCAGGTCGCTGAGCGGCAGGGTGGCGATGACGTGCGGT
>NZ_JBJNRJ010000160.1:0-371 GCF_046233715.1 Trujillonella humicola
ACGGCGCGGGCGCGGGTCTCCTCGTCGTACTTGCGGGGTGCTGGCACGGTCTCAGTCTCCTTGCGAGATCAGAGCCTCTGCCAGATCCAGGACGGTTCATCGGTCTTTCGCGGTGATTGCCCGCCGGTGACGTCGTCGGTGCTCGGGCGGTTGACGCTTCATAGGAGCGTGGGTCGCTGGTGGCCCGCAGATGCATGCGCTGCGCCGGGCGTGTCAGATGGTCTGTGTAGGAGCTGCCTGAGCCCTGGGGCTGTGGCCTTGGGAGGGAGCACTCTGATGACCGTGACCGATGAGCAGGCCGGCGACCCGGGTGGCCCGGGCCGGGTGAGCGGGCAGCAACTGCGCAAGCTGCTGGCGGATGACACGTGGCT
>NZ_JBJNRJ010000161.1:0-341 GCF_046233715.1 Trujillonella humicola
GTGTTGTTCGGTGAACGCCTGGCCGGTGCACTCGTCCTCGGTGCAGCGCCAGGTCCGCTTGCGCCACACCAGCCGGACCGGGCGGCCGAAGCAGGGCACATCGATCAGCACGACATCGCGGCGACCGTGGCTGCCGACCAGCACGCCGCAGGTCAGGCAGCCCATCGGCGCGGGCGCCGACTCGACCACCACCTGCACCCGGCCGGGCTGCTCGACAACCTCGAGGACGTGGAACCCCTCCAGGCCGACGAGCACGTCACAGCGGTCGCAGTACGAAGGGGCAGCGGAGGGATCGGGACGTGAGCGCGCGCGAACGCACGCCGTAGGCTCGGACACCGTCG
>NZ_JBJNRJ010000162.1:0-341 GCF_046233715.1 Trujillonella humicola
AGACCAGCCCGAACGACTACGAGGCCCGCCGGGCCCCGGCTACGCTGCCGACCGCGGCGTAGACACCCCACGCGTGTCCAAGATCAGGGGGCAAGGCCCGGCACCCTCGGCAACTGGGTGAACATCTGGCGCCGTGAGAATCCGGAGCCGACGACCGACCTGACTCCGGTGGAGCGTGCCCGCGTGAAGGAAATGGAAGACGAGATCCGCCGCCTGCGGATGGAGAACGAGTTCCTAAAAAGGCAGCGGCCTTCTTCGCGCGGACGCAACCGTAGCCGAGCGCTGCGCACTCATCCACGCGGAGAAGGACACCTACGACATCACGTTCATGTGCCCGCTGC
>NZ_JBJNRJ010000163.1:0-339 GCF_046233715.1 Trujillonella humicola
TCACCGACGACACCACCGAGGAGGTGACCACCTCGACCGGCATCCCGGCGCTCAGCGCCTGACCCGAACCGAAGATCACGCGGTCGCCGTCACACACCACGCCCCGGGGCTTGACCGGTCATGCCGTTCATCCCTGCGAGTCAGGCGCTCTTGGCCTCGCCACCTCAGAATGCCTGCCGTGCGAGGTCATGTGTTCGTCGTCCCTGGAACCCTTCAATCGTTGGTGTGCGACGACGTCCTCTGGGGTGTACCAACGATCTTGGACACGTCCTCTGAACTGAGAGGATGCGTTCATGCCCGAGCAGCGGAGGAAGTTCAGTCCGCAGTTCAAGGCTGAAG
>NZ_JBJNRJ010000164.1:0-325 GCF_046233715.1 Trujillonella humicola
CGCATCGCCCGCGGCTTCCGCAACCGCGACAACTACCGGCTACGCATGCTGCTCATCGCCGGCGGCCTGACCAGCCCCCACCTCAAGTAAGAAGAGCCGGATTTCGCCGAACAGTGGCGCGCGACGCAGGTCGTCCGCCCACCACGGCGCTTGCCTATGAGCGTGTGCTGCGGCGCAATGTCTACCCCAGGCTGGGAAACCGTCCGCTCGCGTCCATTCGGCCTAGCCCGGATCTTTCACGGTCATGATCATGTCGATGGTCGACGGGGTTCTGGTCCCGCGTGGACGTGAGGATCGCATCTGGGTGTGACGGATCGGCCGATGT
>NZ_JBJNRJ010000165.1:0-285 GCF_046233715.1 Trujillonella humicola
TGGACCGGGTGCGACCAAGCCGTCGGCGATGGCGTAGAGCTCCAGCACCCGGGCGGTCTTGGCGTCGTAGTCCGGATCGGTGCTGGCCTTGAAGGTCTTTACCGCTTGAAAGCTGACGTCCTCGTCACGCAGCAGGGCACGCAGGCCCTCGTGGGAGATGTCGTCGACCACCCCCTCGGCGACCATGAAGTCGGCCAGCTTGGACAGGCTCCAGGTCGAGAACGGCAGGTCATGATCGGCCGGCCGGGACAGCGCGATCTGCTTGATCTTCGCCCGCTGCTTGAG
>NZ_JBJNRJ010000166.1:0-283 GCF_046233715.1 Trujillonella humicola
CAAGGACATGAACCGCAACGGCATCCTGGCCTCGATGTGCTTCCCCTCCTTCGCCGGCTTCAGCGCCCGCTACTTCCAGGAGGCCAAGGACAAGGACCTGGCCCTGGTCTTCCTCAAGGCCTACAACGACTGGCACATCGACGAGTGGTGCACCGCCTACCCCGGCCGGATGATCCCCTGCGCGATCCTCCCCGTCTGGGATCCCGTCGAGCTGGTCAAGGAGGTCGAGCGGGTCGCGGCCAAGGGCGTCAAGGCCGTCACCATGCCCGAGCTGCCGCACATC
>NZ_JBJNRJ010000167.1:0-280 GCF_046233715.1 Trujillonella humicola
AGGGCGTCCAGTGCTGACTGCAGCTCGCCCACGACACCCTCCCGACCGGCTAGAACGTGTGTTCGATTCTAGCGCCCGGAACCGGGTCGGGCAGGAGATTTCCCCAGGTCAGCGACCTGTCCACAGATGTCCGGACGGCCTTGCGTCAACCGCTGGCGGGATATGAGAAGCCCCGACCAGGGTGGCGAGCTCGGTGCGGTTGGCCGCGCCCAGCTTGGCCAGCACGTTGCGCACGTGGCTCTCCACCGTCCGCTCGGAGAGCACCAGCTCCTCGGCGATC